>DATHTS010000032.1:0-10591 GCA_035462935.1 Pyrinomonadaceae bacterium | reverse complement strand
GTTTTCGGCACTTGATAACTCACATAACAGATAAATTGCTAATATTGATTATTTCTAACTTTTCACTGAGGCATTACGTTTTTTATTAAATTTAGCTTGACTATTTAAATGGTAATTATGTATAGTTAAGTCGTCAATGTGAATTCATTGATCGCGTGAAACTAAAAAGGTGAGGTGAAAAAAATGGCAACCAATAACGATTCGCCAAAAACTTTGCCCGAATACATTCAAGAGATCTGGGAGACACTTGCTGACTTTGAACAAGTGATTCAATTTCAACAGCAAGAAATTTACATTCTGAAGAGACGTGACAAGATTCGTCAGAAGAAATATTCAAAACTGTTGAAATGCCTTGACCGACTTGAACAATCTAATGTAAGCGAAGAGGATCCAACCCAACACTTAAGTTAGATATAGGCAGATCGTGGGGACTTGTAACATAGTCCCCCGATAACTTTATCTTTTTATCATAAACGTGAGAAAAATAAAACTGGAGGTAATATGCCAAATGACAAATTTAAAGAGTGCAAGAATAGCGCTGAATATGACGCAAGAAGAACTCGCAAAATTATTCGGTGTTACTCCCACGACTCTTGCTCGATGGGAGCGCAGGGATAGTAATCCGGATGCTCCTGGAATGCTAATTCTAGCACTTGAGGCTCTAGAGGGAAGACAAAAAATGAAAATGCTTAGAGAGCCTGATTTTCTGTCTCGTAAGGAAAAAACTAAGCGGAGTATCCGCGATACGTTGAACCATGCTCGACAGCGAGTGCGACATGTCAGAAGCAAAGCTGAGACCGTTAGGTAACATCCTTTACCGATACGGTGGATAAAGATGAGGGGGCAGCAAAGCCCCCTTTTATTTTTCTCAAAATCATAAAAAGCCTGTATTTATGAATAAATCAATAATACACGGCTTTTGCTCTTTGCTAAAATATGCCCTCGGAGGGATTCGAACCCCCAACCAAAGGATTATGCTTACCAGCTACGGCTTTCGCCGCCCCGTTAGGGTTTGTGGTCTGGACTTTCCCTTCGCTTTACGCGCTTCTCTCCAAGTCTCTACACATTCCGACAAATATGCCGGCTTTGCTCGGGATTGCCGTATTGCTTTCGCAACTTAGGTTTCCCCGAATTTGAGAAGTTCTACAAGCACACCTGAAAGCGAGTTTTTATACAAAAATCGCAGTGTGATATGCCTGCAACCCAATTTGATAAATCATATAGAAATTTTCCACTTAGACTTATCAAACATCGAGTCCTCTGCTCTGCCGTTGAGCTACAAGGGCAAGAGTATTAGTTTAGATGAAACTTGCGTTTCCTTCAAATGCTGAATGAATATCCAACAAAGCGGCTGAAAAAATTATTGGTTGGCGAAAGATTTAGTTAAACGTTTCCGGCGGTGATGGCGGCGGAGTGAAAGGCGGCTCGTCGGGAATTTTGGAAACGTAACGCAGTATTAAAAGAACGGCTGCGATGCTTAAAGCTAGGCAGATGAGCCCGATTATAAATGCCGGAACATTTAATGATCCCTGCATTTCCTCTATTGAACTGCCACTCGCAATCATAACAATTCCGATAATTATGCCGAGAAACAAAGGCAGAATAAGTTGTATTCCGAATCCGACGCCGATTGTAATTAAAGTCCAGCCAATCGCGTTGCGGTCGTATTGTTTGGCTGTTCGATAGACGTGAATCGCGGCGACAATAATTATAATAAACCCTAAAATACTAAGCATTTAAAAACACCTCGCTAATTAATTTTTACCCTCATTATAGAAAGTCGGCGGCAGCGGAGGTTCGGTAATCGGTTCTTCGACCGGAATTTTGTCTAAATATCGGAAAACAAGTAGAAGACTGATGATGCTCGCAACAATGGAAATTATATTGATGAGAACTTCATAATCTACAAAAACGTTTTCAGACCAGCCGAAAGCCGCAACTCCGATTGCAAAAAGAATATAAATCGCAATCGCGGTCAGCCACTGCGTTCCGATAAATGCCGCCGCCGTAATAAAAGCCCACAGAAAAGGATTGCGTCCCGCCTGCTTAGCTTTTTTATAGCCGAAATAAATTGCTAATATAACAAGAATCATTTTGGTATAAATATTTCAAAATTTATTTAATCCTTTTGAAATAGTGGGGTAATCTGTTATATTTTGCCCAATTGTTTAAAAAATTCAAGGGTAAAAAAGGGATTTTATGGCAAACGCTTCGGAAAATACAAACGGAAGAAGAGAATTTTTCGAGCATCCGAGCGGGTTTTCGACGCTTTTCTTTACGGAAATGTGGGAACGTTTCAGCTATTTTGCATAAGCGGTTTTCAAATATACAATTGGAAACTGCTTGTTTTTTAAATAAATTTTTCAAAGGGAGAAATTATGGCAACAACAACTGCGGATAATTTTCAGGTAACAGGAGATTTGGATAAACACCCGAAAGGGCTTTACGTTCTTTTTGCTACGGAAATGTGGGAGCGTTTCAGCTTTTATTCGATGCTGGCGCTTTTCACGCTTTACCTGCGCGATCCGGTTGAAGGTTTCGGCTGGACGGCGGCGGAAGCGACCGGGCTTTACGCGAACTATTTGATGTTCGTGTATGCCAGCCCGCTCATCGGCGGTTTTATCGCCGACCGCGTGACCGGCTATCGCAAAGCGGTGATGATCGGCGGCTTGTTTTTTATAGCCGGACACGGGCTGCTTTCGATTCCGGCGATGTGGGCGGTTTACGCGGCTTTGACCTGTCTGGTGATCGGAAACGGGTTTTTCAAACCGAATGTTTCCACAATGGTCGGCAACCTTTATTCCGAAGGCAGCCATATGAAAGACCGCGCCTACAACATCTTTTATATGGGCATCAACATCGGGGCGTTTTTCGCGCCGGTGGTAATGGAAATTGTCAAGGCTTATTGGGGCTTTCACGCCGCTTTTGCAGTTGCCGCTTTCGGAATGATGATTTCGGTGGCGATTCTGTGGTTTTTCAAAAATCTGGTTGAAGACGTAGATAGAAAAGCCTTAGTCATCGGCGACTATGTGATTGAGGATGTGGGTTCGAAAGGTGTTGCTGATTCGGACCAAACCGCCGATACTGCCGCGACTGCGGTTGACGCGCCTCCGCACGGTATAAGTCAACAGGGTGAATCCGAACAAACCAGAGCAAATAATGCGCGGCAGGATCGAATGAATGCCGTGCCGGATTGGAAACGTGTCGGCGCATTGATTGTTATTTTCGCCATCGTCATCGTTTTCTGGATGGTCTTTCATCAAAACGGCTCGACACTCACTTATTGGGCGGACGATAACACGGCTTGGGACGTTTCCGGCACAATCTCAAACGCGATAAATCCGTTCTGGGTTGTTACTTTAACATTTCCGCTCGTCTGGTTTTGGGGCTGGCTTGACCGGCGCGGAATGGAGCCTTCTACGCCGACGAAAATGGCTTTCGGAATGACTTTGACAGGGCTTTCGTTCTTCGTGCTCTGGTATGCGGCGACTGTCGGCGAAAGACAAATGCCGACTGCCGAACAGCTTGCCAACGGCTCTTTCCGCATAAATGAAAGGATTTTAGATAATCTCAGAGCAGACGGCGTTCCCGATGCGGTTTTGGAACGGATAAGAACCGCCAAAGACGCGGAAGGCAAAAATCTGATTTACGACGTGAAGTTTTCCGCCAAAGAGGACGAAACGACAAAACGGCAAATTTCCGGCACGGAAGGGCTTATGGCGGCTTTAAATACCGTCGCGCCCGGACAGGTCGAACAATACAGAAATGCTTTTGTTCAGCGCTCGTATCTTTTCCAGGTGTCGCCGTTCTGGCTGATTTTCGCCTACGCGATTGTCACGCTCGGCGAACTAATGCTCTCGCCGATGGGCTTGTCGCTCGTGTCGAAAGTCGCGCCAATCAGGATGCGCGGGCTGATGATGGGCGGCTGGTTTGTCGCTACGGCTATCGGCAACAAGCTGACGATGATCGGAATTTACTGGAGCATCTGGTATCAGTCGAACTTCTTTTTGGTTCTCGGCGCGATGGCTCTGGTGATGGCAGTCGTTTTATTCCTGCTGCTTAAACCTTTGAAGAAAGCAATGCCGGGTGTTTAGCTTTTGGTATTTTTAAGAGGGGAAAACCACAGATGAACACGGATTGAAAACAATTAAAATCTGTGTTTATCTGTGTCCATCTGTGGTTCCAGCTTTTAATTATTTTTGCAAAAGCTTTTCGTAAACAATAAAAACCCCTAAACCGAAGCTGAACATTCCCGCACAAAATCGAATGGCTCGGTTTAACTGCAAAAATCGTCCCGCTGTAAAATGAAACGGCAAGCCGAGCAAAAGACTCATTAACATCATTCCGACAATCGAACCGATTCCGAAAATCAGGATATAAATTAAAGCAACTGCGGTGGAAGAAATCGTGGGCAAAACTAAAAGCATCAGCCCGGCGCTGCCTGCTAAACCGTGAATCATCCCGACTAAAACCGAGCGCGGCGTAAAGCGCAGAAAATGATGCGATTTTTCCGCTGTTTCGTCCGTGTGCGTGTGAATATGCGTGTGCGTGTGTCCTTCGTGAGTGTGCGTGTGAGCGTGAATTTTCTCGCTTTGAAATATTTTTCGCAAAGCGTTCAAACCCAAAATAATCAGCATCGCGCCGACTACGGCTTCGAGCCTTGCTTCCAGACTCTCGCTGATTTGCAGCTTCAGAAAAATTACCAGAACGCCGACCAGAAAAAGTGAAATCGTATGTCCCGCGCCCCAGAAACCGCCTATGATCGTCGCGCTCAAAAGACTCTTTCGCTCGCTGACAATCGCCGAAACCGCCGCCAGATGATCGGCTTCGACGGCGTGATACAAACCGAAAACAAAACCGATCAGCAAAACGGAAAGTGTCGAAATTTCGGGCGTTAATTCCAGGCTCATAAAACAGTCAAAGATTAACACAGATAAATGTTTAGACAAATTAAATAAAAGAAAAAGAAACCACAGATAAACACAGATTTTTTTATTTCAAATTTCAGATTTCAAATTCCAAATTACGTTTTTCTTATCTGTGTTTATCTGTGTTCATCTGTGGTTCCTTTCTTTTATTTGTAACCCTCTTTTATTTGTAACCCGCGATTATCAGCCGAATCTTTTTTCTCAAAATTTATTTTTTCGCCTGCCGAAATGTCAGCGCCGATTTTTTGAATCGAATGCACGCGCCAATCTTCTTTTGTTTCAGGGAAATCCGTGCGAAAATGCCCGCCGCGCGATTCTTCACGCCAAAGAGCGGCTTTCGCCACCAGCATCGCCAGCGTTACAAAATTGCGCGACGAACTGCTGAGATTCGCTTTGGAAATTTGCTCGAACTCCCGCAAAGCGCGTTTCAGCGAACCGGCATCCCGCAAAATTCCGACTCGCTCCCACATCACACGCTTGACGCGCTTGCGCACAGCCGTGGAGATTCCGGATTCCAGATTCCAGATTCCAGATTGTGCGTCTTCCAATTTGGAATTTGGAATCTGGAATCCGGAATTATCGGCGACTGCCGATGCTCCGGCTCTCGCGCCGAAAACCAAGCCTTCGAGAAGGGAATTTGACGCCAGGCGATTCGCGCCGTGAACGCCGGTGCAGGTGACTTCGCCTGCTGCGTAAAGACCTTCAACCGTCGTTCTGCCATCCAAATCCGTGCGAACTCCGCCCATAAAATAATGCGAAGCGGGCGAAACCGGCAGCAAATCTTCGGCGATATTCAAGCCGTAAAATTTACAGGTTTCGTAAATTTTCGGAAAGCGATGTTTGAGAAAATCTTCGTCCAGCGCGGTCATATCCAGAAAAACCGCGCGCGTTCCCGTGCGCCGCATTTCAGTGACTATCGAGCGCGAAACAATGTCCCTCGGAGCTAGTTCGAGCCTTTCATCGTAACGCGGCATAAACCGCTCACCCTGCGCGTTTCGCAAAATTCCGCCCTCGCCGCGCATCGCTTCGCTCAAAAGAAATCGCGGCGCGTTTTCCAGATTCAAAGCCGTCGGGTGAAACTGAACAAATTCCATATCAGCCATTTCCGCGCCCGCAAAATACGCCATCGCCATTCCGTCGCCGGTTGCCACAGGCGGATTTGTCGTATGTAAATAAAGCTGTCCCGCGCCGCCTGTGCAAAGAACGACGGCTTTGGCAAAAAGCTCACGCGGAGCGCGAAGAACCGGATCAAGAAATCTCACGCCGATGCATCTTCCGTCCTTCACAATCAAACTTTCCGTGTGAGCGAACGGCATCAAAAGAATTGTTCTTTCTTGTCTTGCGCGGGCAATTAAAGCGCGGACAATTTCCTTTCCGGTTGAATCGCCGTGCGCGTGTAAAATCCGTCGGCGGGAATGCGCGGCTTCCTGTGTGAAAATCAGTTTTCCGCCCTCGCGGTCGAATTCCGTTCCCCACTCGATTAACTGTTTGATGTATTTCGTGCCTTCCGTTACGAGCGTTTCGACCGCTTTTTCATCACAAAGCCCGGCGCCTGCAATCAATGTATCTTCTTCGTGAAGCTCGGCGTCATCATCATCCGACAAAACAACCGCCACGCCGCCCTGCGCGTATTCGGTGTTTGATTCGCTTGCCTTGTCTTTAGTTAAAACCGTAACCTGTGCGCCGCTTTTGGCAAGCTCAATCGAAGCGCGAAGCCCGGCAACGCCGCTTCCGATGACGATAAAATCTGTCTCTAAAGCCACAAGAAAAGATTACTTTAACAAATTTTTAAAATCCAAATTGCCGCACGGAAAAACTTTTTACAATTTTTCTATTGACATCTACGAAACGCTTCGTATAAACTTCACTACTAAGCTCTTCGTAGCAAAAAATATGAGAAAGATTATCTACATTTTGCTTTTTATTTCTTTAATATCGGCTTGCTCCAACAGTGTTACGAGTCAGGAGAACAATCAAAAAGTCAATTCAGCAAATTCTCAGGAAACAAAAAAAGATAAAAAGCAGGACGACGATCTGCAAAAACAAATCGAGCAGATCGCTTCCGCCGCAAAAGGGCGCGTCGGAGTCACAGCGGCGGTGCTGGAAACAGGCGAAGCGGTTTCTCTCAATCCAAAAGAACAGTTTCCGATGCAAAGCGTTTATAAACTTCCGATTGGAATGGCTGTTTTGCATCAGGTAGATGAAGGAAAAATAAAACTTGACCAATCAGTAAAAGTTGAGAAAAGCAATTTTGTCCGGCAGGGACAATACAGCCCGATTCGGGATAAGAATCCGAACGGCGTCGAGTTAAGCGTCAAGGAATTGCTGCGGTTCGCGGTTTCGGAAAGCGATGGGACGGCTTCCGATGTTTTGCTCGATCTGGTTGGCGCTGAAGCGGTTAAACAATATTTGGATGAGATCGGAGTAAAAAATATCATTGTTGCAAACAGCGAAAAGGAAATCGGGCGAGATTGGGAAACGCAGTATCGCAATTGGGCTTCGCCGGAAGGCGCGGTTGAATTGCTTCGCGCCTTGCAGGAAAGACGCGGCGGGCTTTCCGAGCAGAATCAGGTACTTCTTCTGAAATTTATGACCGAATCGCCTACCGGACCGAGACGTTTAAAGGGACTTTTGCCAAAAAGGACAATCGTAGCGCACAAAACCGGAACTTCGGGAAATAGAGACGGTATAACCGCCGCGACCAATGATATTGGAATCATAACGCTGCCGAACGGAAGGCATTTAGCGATTGCCGTTTTTGTTTCAAATTCTCCGGCTGATGAAAAAACGCGCGAAGAAGCAATTGCAAAAATTGCAAAAGCTGTTTGGGATAAATGGAGCAAATAAAGTTATGACGAAAAAAACGAGCAAACCGACAGAAGCCGAACTTGAAATTCTCGGCGTGATTTGGGAACGAGGGGAAGCAACCGTGCGCGAAGTTTTTGAAGTAATCAACGCGCAAAAGCCGGTGGCTTATACGACCGTTCTGAAGTTTTTGCAGATAATGCACGAAAAGGGTTTGGTCGAACGCGATGAGCGAAACCGGGCACATATTTATCGCGCCAAAATCAAGCAGGCAGAAACGGGTAAAAAGATGTTGGATGATATTTTGCAGAAAGTTTTCGGCGGTTCGGCTCTGAAACTCGTGCAGCAGGTTTTGGAAACGGAGACGACGAGCGCGGATGATTTAAAGGAAATTCGACGAATGATTGAAAAAGCGGAGAAGGAGGAAAGCGGAAAATGAATTGGAATGAAATTTTAAACTCGCCCGTTATCGAAAATCTCGGCTGGACGCTTTTGCACTCGGTTTGGCAAATCGCTTTTGTCGCGTTCTTTTTGTTCATCGGATTAAAGATTTTAGCTAAAGCGTCGGCAAATACGCGCTGTCTGGTTTCGCTTTTCGCGCTTGTTTTATCGCTGGGTTTGCCGATTTCCACTTTTGTATGGCTTTCGCAAAATTCATCTGTCGTAAATCAATTTGGTAAAGATTTTATCGGAGAAGGGGCGGAAAGTTCTGCTCAGAAATCTTACCCGCCGGAAAATTTATCGCCGGTTAAAAATTCAACAAACACAAATACGGCAAATGAAATAATTCTAAGCTCGGTCGGAAATTTCCAGAGCACCTTCGCGCAAAATTTCTCCGCCTTGGCGCCGTTTTTGGTCGGTTTTTGGATTTTCGGAATGTTGATTTTTGCCTTTCGTTTTGCGGGTGGCGTTTGGCAGTTGCGAATTTATAAAACACGCGAGACTTTCGCTTTAAGCGCGGATTGGCAGGTGAGGTTTAAAGATTTATGTGAAAGACTGAACGTCAAACAAACGGTTGAAATTCTCCAATCGAAAATCGTCGAAACGCCGATGGTTATCGGCTGGCTCAAGCCTGTAATTCTCGTTCCGACAAGCGTCATTCTGCAAATCAATCCGCGCGAATTGGAAACAATTCTCGCTCACGAGCTTATACATATTCGCCGCTGTGATTACTTAATCAATTTGGCGCAGGGTTTTATCGAGATTTTATTTTTCTATCACCCGTGCGTCTGGTGGATTTCCGGCGAGATTCGGCGCGAGCGCGAATGCGCCTGTGATGACGCGGTGACAGAGATTTTAGAGGATTCGAGATTCGTCTATGCCAACGCATTGACGAATCTGGAAGAGCTTCGCCTGCGGGCGAAAACAAATACGACAACGCCGCTTTTTACGGCGGCAAACGGAGGTAATTTAATGAATAGAATACAAAGAATAATCGGACAAAAAAATACCGAGACGAGCGGCGCTAATTCGCTTTGGACGGCTGGTTTGGCTTTTTTGCTTATCTCGGCACTTCTTCTAACGGTATTTTCGTCTAATTCGGGCGTAAATGTCAACGCTCAAATAAAAACGAAAAACAGGAAACTGGCAATCGGCTTCGTTTCGATTCCGCCGCTTGACCGCACGAAAAACGCGCCGAAAGACGCGGATGCGACGGCGCGGCTTTTGATCGAAAAATTAAAATCGCACAAAATCCCGGCAATCGGATTCGTGCAAGGCTCGATGATTTCCGACGGCGAAAAGCTTTATCCGGTGCGGGCAAACATCGTGCGTTTGTGGCGCGACGCCGGCTTGGAAATCGGCATCGGCAATTTCAAGCACGTTTGGTTTTACCATACGCCATATGAAGATTTTGTGGCGGGCGTGGAGAAAAACGAAGCGGTTGTGAAAAAGATTCTGGCTGAAAAGAATCTGCCGCTTGGCTATTTCAGCTACCCGTTTTTGAACACCGGCAAATCGGCGGAAGAGCGAAACCGTTTTGAAATATGGCTGCAATCGCGTGGTTTAAGCCCGGTAAAATACACGATTGACAATCAGGAATGGATGTATTCCTACGCCTACGATATGGCTCGTAATGACAATGACATAAACACAATGAGCGAAATTCGCGCCGAATTCTTAAATTATATGAGAAAAATGTTCGATCATTACGAAGCCTATTCGCAGGAAACATTCGGGCGCGACATCGCTCAAACGATGGTTTTGACGCCGAGCCGTTTGATTACCGATTCAGCCGACGAGCTTTTCGGTATGATTAAAACACGCGGCTACAAATTCGTTTCGATGGACGAGGCGCTGGCGGACGAAGCTTATCAAACGCCGGAAAATTTCTTTGGCAAAGCGGGAATCTCATGGTTTGAACGCTGGACAATGATGCAGGGCAGAAAACTGCGGGATGAACCAAGCGTAAGCAAAAACGTGCAAAAAATTTGGGAAGAAACGAGGACAAAGAAATAAACTCTCGCTAAATTTGAAAAGCCTGTGTGAGAAATCACACAGGCTTTTTTTATTGATTTCTCGCCAGAAGCGGTTTTTCAAAATTTTCTATCAATTTCCAAAAAATTATCAAACTTCCGTCCGAATCTTTTCGGTTGATTTTGAAAGCGACTAAAACATCAGCTCTACCAAAACTGATTGCCCGCAAAATGTATGTATGACCGACAACGGCGGGAATGCGGCTTTTGTATGAAATTCCGTTGATTTCATTAGCGGCAGCTTTTCTGATTTCATGGTTGTTTGCCGATGGTTTGTAATTGATAAGAAAATCTACTCCGGGAGTCTCCCGAATGACATCCGCCAGCGGGGTTTCGCCTAAATCGGCAATAAATCCATAATCCGCTCCTGCAAAACCTACCTTT
>DATHTS010000031.1:0-1537 GCA_035462935.1 Pyrinomonadaceae bacterium | reverse complement strand
TATCTATTTCTTGTTGAGCAAAGAGAATTTGAACAAAAATTAATGTAAGGAAAGCAAATTTCAGATAGGCGGAAGCTAAATTTTTCATAATTAAATTGAGTTTATTTATACAAATTCATCAAAACCTTCTCCGGCGTAAACGGTGCATCGAAAGCGGGGAAGTTTTCTTTATCAAACGCTTTCACAGCATTGCGAATCGCAAAATAAGCGCCGATGCCATACATCAAAGGCGGCTCGCCGACCGCTTTTGAGTTAAAAATCGCTAGATTTTCTCTGTCGGTTTCCAAGGGCAAAATCTCGATTTCCTTCGGCACGGAATAAATGTCGGGAATTTTGTAGGTCGAAAGCGCATTCGAGCGCAATTTGCCTGCATCATCATAAAAAACTTCCTCCATCGTCATCCAGCCGATTCCCTGAACAATCCCGCCTTCGATTTGCCCGTAATCAACCGCCGTATTCATCGAGCTTCCGAAATCATGACAAGCCTTGACGAAATCAACCGTGTATATCCCGCGCAGGCAGTCAACCGTCACCTGAACAATCGCCGTCCCGTAAACGTGATAAGCGAAAGGATGACCTTTGGCGATTGACCAATCGAAATGAATTCCCGGTGTCGCGTAATGCGCATGTTCGCTCAAACTCACGCGCTGAAGATGCGCTTCGTTGACGAGCGTTACCCAATCGAAATCGGTGTTTTCGCCCTTCCGAAAAATAAAGCCGTTTTCGATTGAAACATCCTCTGCATTTTCGGCTTCGACAAGCGGCGCTGCTGTCTCTTTCAGTCTTTGCAAAATCGTTTCACAGGCAATCTGCGTCGCTTTCCCGTTCAAATCAGCGGCGGCTGATGCGGCGGTCGGCGAGGTGTTGGCGATACGCAGAGTGTTCGTCGTGTGGACTTTGACGCGCTCAATCGGCATCGAAAAAACTTCGGCGGCGACCTGCGCGATTTTCGTGTTCACGCCCTGCCCCATTTCGACCGCGCCGGTCGAAACCGCGACCGAGCCGTCCGTGTAAACGTGAACCAGCGAACGCGCCTGATTCATCGGCGTTTTTGTAAAAGAAATGCCGAAACAAACCGGCATCAGCGCGACGCCTTTTTTAACGAATCTGTTTTTAGAATTAAATTCGTCGGCTTCCCGTTGAATCCGCGCGAAATCGAATTTCGCGTCGCCCTGCGTCCAACTCGTAACAGCCTCGCTCTCGGCAATCTGCCCGTAAGGAAATTCGTCACCGTCGCACATGAGATTTTTTCTTTGAATTTCCGAAGCCGGAACGCCCAATTCGTCAGCCGCGTGAGCAATCGCCGATTCGATGACGAACATCCCCTGCGGTCCGCCGAATCCGCGAAAAGCCGTGTTCGGCGGCAGATTCGTGCGGCAACTGTAAGCGGTTGCGCTTACGTTCGGAATAAAATAAGAATTCGTGCAGTGAAAAAGAGTCCGCTCCAAAACCGGCGGCGACAAATCGGCGGAAGCGCCCGCGTTTTGATAAAAAGTTACCTCATACGCGATGATTTTCAAATCCTTATCCACCCCGA
>DATHTS010000030.1:0-2514 GCA_035462935.1 Pyrinomonadaceae bacterium | reverse complement strand
CGACAGGCGAAAATCGTCGAATTGCGCTTTTTCGGCGGTTTAACCTTAAAGGAAACGGCGGCGGTTCTGAAAATTTCACCCGCCACCGTCAGCCGCGAGTGGGAAATGGCGCGAACCTGGCTTTACCGCCAATTAAACGATTAACCCGGAATTCAAAATGATTTCTCAAACAAGTGCCGAACGTTACGCCCAAGCGAAAAAGATTTTCTTTGCGGCTTTGGAACTCGACGCGGCGAAGCACGCCGAATTTATCCGGCTGCGCTGCGGCGATGATGAAGAGCTGCGGCGAGAAGTCGAATCGCTTTTAGCCGTGCGCCGCCAAGCCCGCGATTTTCTCGAATCGCCCGCGTTTGGAATTGTTTCCGATTACAAAAATCTGGAAAATAAAATCATTGGCGGCTATCGCCTTATCCGTGAGATTGGCGAAGGCGGAATGGGGGTTGTTTTCCTCGCCGAAAAAAACGATCCTGAATTTCGCCGGCAAGTGGCTCTCAAAATTGTCAAAAGCGATGTTTGCTCGAAAAAGATTTTCAAACGCTTTAACCTCGAACGGCGAATTCTCGCGCAGCTCGAACATCCGAATATCGCACATTTGATTGACGGCGGAAAAACCAGCGACGGCATGCCTTACCTGGTGATGGAATATGTCGAAGGCGTTCCGCTAACCGAATACGCCGAAAACCATAATTTATCGCTGAGAAAACGCCTCGAGCTTTTCCGACAGGTTTGCGCGGCGGTTTCATTTGCTCACCGCCACGCCGTTATTCACCGCGATTTGAAGCCCTCGAATATTCTTGTAACCGCCGACGGGCAGGTAAAGCTGCTCGATTTCGGAGTCGCCAAACTGCTCTCTGCCGATACCTTACAAAGCCGCGAAACCGCGACGACTTTTCGGGCGATGACTCCCGAATTCGCTTCGCCCGAACAAATAAAAGGCGAGCCGGTAACGACCGCTTCGGATATTTATTCTTTGGGCATTGTGCTGTATAAGCTTTTGACGGGAATTCATCCGTATAAAACGAAAGGGGAAAATTGGAATGAAATTGTCCGCGCCGCTTGCGAAGTCGAGCCTACTCGTCCGTCATCAGTCGTTGCTTCTAAAATCAAAGCTCAAAATCTAAAGACCAAAGAATCGAAAAAAACAAGAAATTCTAACCCGGCAATCGCAAATCCCAAATTGCTTCGCGGCGATTTGGACAACATCGTTTTAAAAGCGCTACGCAAAACGCCTGAACGCCGTTATTCTTCGGTCGAACAGTTCAGCGAAGACCTGCGGCGGCATCTCGAAGGCTTACCGGTTTCGGCGCGACCGAACACTTTATTTTACCGAACGCAAAAATTTGTCAGGCGAAACCGCCTGCCCGCAGCTCTGACGGCTTTGGTGATTCTGGCAATGATTGGCGGCATCGTTGCCGCAAGCTGGCAAGCCGGACGCGCGGAACGTGAACGCGCCAGAGCCGAACGAAGATTTCAGGATGTTCGGACTTTAGTAAATTCGTTTATGTTTGAACTCAACGACGAAATTCTCAAAGGGCAGACTCAGGCGCGGGAGTTAGTCGTCAGACGCGCTCTCGAATACCTCAACCGCCTTGCAGCCGAACCGAGAGACGATCCTTCTTTGAGAAGGGAAATAGCTGTCGCGTATTTGAAAATCGGCGATATTCAGGGCAAGCCTTACAGCCCGAATCTGGGAAATACCGACGGCGCTCTGGAAAGTTATGAGAAGGCGCTTTCGATTTTGGAAACTTTATACGACTCTTATCCTGAAAATCTCGAAATCAAGCGCAATCTCGCTCAGGCGTATTCCAGCATCGGTTCACTACAGGAGACGAGGAAAAGAGAAACTAAGACGGCAATACAGTATCTTGAAAAATCAAGGGAATTGCTTGAAACGCTGATCGCCGCCGAACCGAAAAATTTACAAAATCGGCGGATGCTGGCGGAAGTTTATAAATTAATCGGCGATGTTACAAAAGATACTACCGAAAATAAAATCGCGGCGCATCAAAAAGCATTGGAAATCCTTGGAGAATTATTGTTAATCGAGCCGACAAACGTAAAAGGCTTGACTGTCGCGGCTTCTTGTTATCAAAGAATCGGAACGGCTTACAAAAATCAAGCGGAAGTTCTATCTAAAAAAAGCGTGAATGACGTTCAGGGAGCAATGAATAGTTATCGAATTGCTCTGAATAATTTTAACAAGTCGCTTTCCATTTATCACAATTTAATGACAATTGAACCGAGCAATTCGCGCCACCGCCGCAATGCCGCCGACATAATGGCGATGAGCCTGCCCGTGCAGGCAAATCTCGGCGATAAAGCCGGTGTGATAAAAGATTACCAAGGGGCAATCGAAATATTTGGAAAATTATCCGCCGATGATCCGAAAAACTTCGAAGCGCGTCTCGACATCGCCTTTACGCAGGATTATATGTGCCGGAGTTTGGTAAAACTCGGTTCGGCAGATCAGGCTAGGCAATTTTGCCGCAAAGCTGTGGATTCGGGCAATGCTTT
>DATHTS010000029.1:0-9107 GCA_035462935.1 Pyrinomonadaceae bacterium | reverse complement strand
TGTCAGCCGATTTTCAATGTTGCACACTTTCATTGCGGCGACGATTTTTGCGTCGTGGACTTTGATGCCGGAGGAATGTTTGACGACGAGTTCGCGCCAGTTTTTATAAATTTCCGCCGTGTCGGGCAAAAGTATAAAAAGGCGTTCAAATCTTTTCAGGTGTGAATCGGTTTTGGCAATCGAAAGACCTAAACCGTTTTTATCGGTTGGGCTCGTGCAGACGTTCCAGAATTCCGAGACGTTTTGCAGGAGAATGTAGAAAAGAAATCCGCTTCGGTGCAATTTTTTGAGCGCTTCGACGGCTTCTTTGTGCTGCGGATGATTTATTTCTATCAGGCGTAGGAGAATATTTGTGTCGAGAAGATATTTCATCGCTGTCTGTTTAATTGTTCTTCATAAATGCTCTCGCGGCTGATTTGTTCATCCGTCAGATTCGGCGTGTTTGAATCGAGGCTGTTTATCCATAGGTCAAATTCTTCGAGCCATTTTTCTTTATCCGAATCCCTTTCCGAAATATCACGCACGTCAATCTCGACGATTTTATCTTCCGGTAAATCAAGCGGTTTAAGCGGGTGCAAAACTCCGTTTTTGTAGATTGCCTGAATGTTTTCGATCATAATGAGGATATTTTAGCAGAATCATAAAATTTCTACGATAAAAATTTTTAATTTTCGCAATGTAAGCCGCGGCAGGAAATTTCGCGCAAGGCGAGAGCCTTTTTCAAAGTCGTGAGCCGGTTTAAATCCATCAATTGCCACAATTCTTTTTGTTCGGCATCGCTCAATCTTTCTTCCGTTTGTTTTTCCAGTAAAAAACTCAAACGCTCGTCCTGCTTCGGCGGCATTCGGCTTTCGGCGAGATTCAGGATTTCTTCGTCCGAGCAAACGGAGATTTGTTTTTCCAGTTCGTCCGCGTCAATCGCAAAATCGCGCTCGATTTTTTCGGCGATAATCTCATCAATTCGCCGATGCGATTTGTCCGCCACGTTTGAGAGATTGGCAAAAACTTTGTCGGGTAGATTTATCGTTATTTCCATAAGCAAAATTACTGAATTTTATCCATTTCCGCCAAGCTATACCACGTCGCCCGCGCTTTGCCTGATTGCTTGAGAAAGCCGTCGCGCACTAGTTCGCGCAGGCGCACCTTTAGCGTGTTGCGGTTCGCTTTGGTCAGAGTTTCGAGATCGGAGATAGCGAGCCTTTCGTGTTCGCGCGCGAGCTTTAAAATTTCCTCGGAAAGCTTGGGCAGTTTGACGAGCAGAAGCCGTTCGCGTTCGAGTTTCTTGCTTAGACGGTCTTTCTGCTTTTTCAAACACCGCAGAAAAAATAAAACCCACGCATTCCAATCGGTTTCGTCTTCGGTCAGAGTCTTTTGCGTCCGGCGCAGAGTTTTGTAGTAAAGGTCTTTGTTGTCTTCGATGACGCTTTCGAGCGACGAATACGGCACATATTCGTAGCCGAACTTAAGAAGCAAAACGGTTGTTAAAATGCGCGAAAGTCTGCCGTTTCCGTCTTGAAAAGGATGAACGGCGAGAAAGCAGACGATAAAGACAGCCGTTTTCAATAGCGGGTGAATTGTAGTTTCCGCATTGAGCCAGCCGATTAATTTTTCCATCTCAAGCGGCGTTTCAAACGGCGAAGCGGTCGCAAAAACTATGCCGATTTCTTTACCGTCCGCGTCAAACGCGACGACATTGTTCGGCGCAAGCTTATATTTTCCGCGATGCGAAAAGTCTTTGCTGCTGAATTTCAAAAGAGTCGAATGAAGTTGTTTAATGTGATTTTCGCTCAAGGACAAATCTCGCCACGATTCGAAAATTGTTTCCATCGCTTCGGCATATCCGGCGACTTCTTCCTCGTCACGCGATTTGAAGGAATGAGTTTTCAAATTTGTCAGCAGTGTTTCGATCTCGCGGTCAGACAATTTCACGCCTTCGATTCGCGTCGAAGAACCGACGCTTTCAATCGTCGCCACGCGCCGCAATGCCGACAATCTTTCGGGCGAAAGTGTGCGAAAAACCTGCCAATTGCCTTTGAATTCGTCAATTTCGGCGATCAGATTTAAAACGTCGTGCGTGAGCTTTAATTCGGCGGAAATTTTGTCGAGGGCTTCGAGCATACCCAATAATATATCCAATTATACCCAAAACAAAAAAGATAACTGGGAGTAAGAAGGTTTTGATTATCGAATTTATTTTATCTCCCTCACTTTATCGAAGTTTTTTAAATCAATGCTTTTAAGTTTGAGATGCTTGCGTAAAAATTCATAACGGTCGAGCCGCGCTCCGGCATTTAGCGCGTGTCCGGCGTCGTAGATTTTCATTTCCTTTGGTTCGCTCACTAAGCTGAAATAATAGTCTGCGCGGCGTGAGAGATGTCCGTCGTTTTTTCCGTGCTGCAAGAAAACGACTGCGGGTGCGGCGCGACCGACATAATGCGCCGGGTCGAGATAGGCATATTTCGTTACAAGACGACGAACTCTTTCTTCGCCGTATTTTTTGCGAATTTCGACAAATACAGGCTCATCGGAAAACATATCGGCTTCGTCCGCCAGCCCGCTAGCCATTAAAACAAATGCCTTGACGCGCCTTTCGACTCCGGTCAAAACGCCGCCCGCATTTGAATTATAACTGTGTCCGACATAACCGATCCGATTCGCGTCCACATCTTTTCGCGCAGCCAGCAAATCAATGCCGCGCCGCAGGTCGAGAATTTGCTGAAAGAATGCGGCGGGAACGCTTTCGCTGAAAAAATCTTCGTCCCGAACAAAACCGGGGCGGGCAATTACAGCGTCGGGCAAAAGCGAAACGACCCCAGATTTCGCCAAAACAACCGCCTCGTCCAGAAATTCTGTTTTGTTGGCAAACGGCGAACCGTTCATCGCCCAATGTCCAAACAAAATTGCCGCGTGTTTTCCCTTCATTTCAGGCACAACTAGATACGCCGGAACGCGACCGCCCTTAAGACTCGCGTAAGAGATGGTGTAAATCTTTACGCCGTCGCGTGTCTCAACGTTTGTTTCCTGTATATCAAGCGGAGTTTTCGCGTCATAATCGAATTTTTTGACAAACTGCGAATATCGGTCTTGCGAAAAAGAAACGGAAACTACGGCGAGAAGCAAGGAAAGCACGACGGCAAGTTTTTTCATAATCTTTTATACTCTGCGTAAAAATAGTTGTCAGTGAATAGTGGATGCGGTGATCGAATAAATTGGTTGGTTTCAGGGAATAGCGCAACGCAGGTTGAGCGGAAAGATGATAAAGACCGATGGTTTTTAATTTATCTCAGTTATTTGAGGATTTTAACAAATCGAGCTTGCTTCTCGGAAAAATTATTTTTCATTAAAGCTAAAAAAATTAGATTCGAGTTTTTGATTAAGAAGATACTGAGCAATCTCAAGATTCCATTCAAACTCGTAAGTCGTATCCTGTCCGTCTAATAATAAATATAACTTGTATGAATGCGGAAGCGTCAGCCCATCCACATTTTTGAAATCTCTAAAATCTTCGATTAATAAATTTCTCGTTCCACTTTCCGAATTAGCTCCGAGTACCCCGATTGAATAATTTCGGGCGTGAAGCTGCTGTTGATATTCGGTGCGCAAATGTTGAAAAGTTTGGGCATCGAAATACAGCTTGATTGAGAAATCCGATGATGAGACGCCTTTCGGGATATAATTCAAAACAAATGTCTCACGACCGTCAATTTTTTTCGTTCCGGCGGCGTCTATTTTGGCTTTAAGCGTTCCCGAATCCAGAAAAGCCCACGAATTTGAAATACTCCCGGTCAATAATTTTTCGCTGATAATTTTATTATTTTCCTGTAGAAAACTGCCAAGCGGCGATCTTTTACCCGAACCAATGAAAGGAATCGTTACCTTTTTATCAAAAAGCCCGATTTTTTCGAAAGGATAATTCTGGGAGTTAAAGCTCGAGACGAAAAATAAATTGCCCGCGTCGGAAACAATCAGCGCTTTTCCGCCGAGCTTACCGTAAGGGACTTTTGATATAAACTCGCTTTTTGCCACCGCCATGCGATTTTTGACAGCCGCGCGTTTTTCCTTGCTTCCGATTGAATCCAGATGCTTGGCAATGATTTCTTCCGGTTTCAATTCATCCGCTTTTACTGCAAAGACGCTTAAAGCTAGCAACAAAGTAAAAGAACATAAATTAACTGTTTTTAAGAATGTTTTCAGCATTTTTTTCTCCAAATTTTTAAGTTTAAATCCGATACATCTTACATTTACAGATTCCGAAGAATTGCGTATTACAAACAGTTGATAAAAATTGCAAGGCAGGAATAACTCTCTTTTCCTAAACTATCGTTGACTTTAGCATATTACCAGAAGCCGATAAAGAATTATATCCGTTACCCACTTTTGCCCGTTCGGACTTGATTATACTCTCTGTTTCCGGCTGCAATCCAAAGTGTAAATTTATCAAAATTTTTGTCGCAGCAGATTACGTTTTCGCGCCTGACTCTTCTAAAACCCAGGTTTTATTCATTCTCTGGCAAGCGGGGGCAAGCCGCCCTTCCAGACCTGAAATTTGTTTTGCCTTGAATGCTTAATTGCGGCGGATAAGGGAAAAAAGGCAAGCCGGATAAATTGGCAGGTCAGGAAGGGCGGCTCTCTGCCCCCGCTGATTTTGAAATTGATTAAACCCCGATTTGCTCCTAGTGCAAAATCCATCGAGGTTGTTGGTGTGAGGTAAAAGTTTGTAAAATCAAAAGATAAAAAAAGAGCCGATTTTCGTCAGAACGATGAGCGAAGAAGAAAAAAAGATATTAGAAAAAGCAAAGCGAGACATCTGACGCTTATCAGATGAAACGAGCGCAGATATTGTTGGCGAGTAGTCAGATAATTATTGGAACGGTTACTGATAGAAAAGCCTTTTTATCGAATGATAAGACAGCAGTTTATTCAGAATTTACGGTACAAGTAGAACAAGTACTTAAAGGACAAGCGGACAACCTTCTGATGCCTCAGAACACAATAGCGGTTCAAAGCTCAGGTGGAGCGATAAGATTTCCTTCAGGGAAAATTTTACGGCGTGGCAATATTTTTGAAAGAATGCCGTTATTAAACAAGCAATATCTGTTTTTTCTAAAAGAAAACATTGTAGTGATAATTGCCGCCTTCAGACCGGAACATTTGCCGGAAAAAATAAAGGAAATTAAGTACCAGAGGAGGGACTTGAACCCACACGCCCTTGCGGGCAACGGATTTTGAGTCCGCCGCGTCTGCCATTCCGCCACTCTGGCATAAACCAATTATATCAATTCTGACGCGCTTTCCAAAAGAGCCGTTTTGAGTCTGGCGCGTCTGTCAATTTCGCCACTCCGGCGCGAACTTTAGATAATAAAACGCTTTATTTCCCGCGTCAAGAGGAGAGCGGAAATTTCCCCACCAAAATCCGATTATTCAATAAAATTTAGATTTGCTGTCATAAGTCTGCCCTTGATGGTGTTTTATTTATAAAGGGACACACGGTATTAATAAAATCACCATTCTAAGGAAATAGAAAATGAGAGCAATAATTTTATTTTTTGAAGTTTGTATTGAAATATTGAGCAACAATCTTACGGCGGCAATCGGGTTAAAAAGAGCGTTTAGAAATCTTCATTTTGTATTTTTCGCAATCCTTTGCTGCATTCTTTTTATAAACATCGCTCCGGCGCAAGAGCGGCAATCGAGCATTGCGGTTAGTGCGGAAGAAGCGGCTAAATGGCGCGAAGATTTGCGCTATATGGCGGAGCAGATGCCCGTTTACCATAAGAATTTGTTTCACACGATGTCGCTCGAGCAGTTTGAAACGGCGATAAAACGGCTGCACGAACGGATACCGCAGTTTGCGAGACATCAGATAATTGTCGAGATGGCTCGGATTGTGGCAATGGTCGGCGACGGGCATACAAATATTTATCCAACCCGCGATACGAAAATTGGTTTTCGCGCTTTGCCGGTCAAGCTGTATTTGTTCAAAGACGGCTTGTTTGTCAGAGCCGCGCAACGCGAACACGCCGCGCTTGTCGGTGCGAAAATAACGAAAATCGGCAGCGTTCCGACCGATGAAGCAATCGCAAAAGTAAGAGAAATCATCGGGCGCGATAATGAGATGGGAGTTCGGTTTTTCGCTCCGCATTTGCTCGTAATGCCTGAAGTCCTGCACGGGATCGGAATTGTCGGCGATATGGAAAATATTCCGCTGGTCATTGAAAGAAAAGGAAAACAGGAAACGGTTTCCCTCAAGCCCGCCGGTTTGGCGGAGATGCTGCCGCCTGACACGGATACGACCTGGATAAACAAAGCTGATTGGGTTGATTTGCGCGACGGCGCGGCGAATTCACAACCTTTATGGCTTAAAGACCCGAATGATAAATTCTGGTTTGAATATCTGCCGGAAACTCGTGTGGTCTATGCTCAAATCAATCAGGTAACAAATAAAGAAAAAGAGAGTTTAGCCGATTTCTCGAAACGTCTCTTCACTTTTGTCGAAGCCAATCCGGTTGAAAAGTTAATCCTGGATTTACGGCTTAATCGCGGCGGAAACGGCACGCTTTTGCGCCCGCTGGAACTTGCCATAATCAAATCGAAAATAAATGAACGCGGAAAATTGTTTGTTATCATCGGACGCAGCACATGGTCGGCATCACAGTTTCTTCTTAATCATTTGGAGGAATACACAAACGTCATATTTGTCGGCGAGCCTTCCGGTTCCAAGGGAAATACTTACGGCGATTCGCGGCGGATTACGCTTCCCAACAGCGGAATGACCGTAAGAGTTTCGGTTTATTACTGGCAGGATTGGTTTCCGTGGGAAACGCGGCAATGGACTGCGCCGGATATTACGGCGGAGCTAACGTCGGAAGATTATCGCGTCAACCGAGACCCCGCGTTAGAGGCAATTTTCAAATACGCGCCGCAGAAATCGCTCGCCGAAGTGCTAGATGAAGCGATAACAAAAGGCGGAGCTGATTTAGCGGTAAAAAGATACCACGAATTTATGGCTGAACCGGCGCATCATTATTATCACGTCGAACAGCCTTTGCTCGAAGCCGGGCAGCGACTCTTGAATGAAAAGAAACCGGAACAGGCGCTAGCGCTTTTTAAGCTCAACGCCGAAGCTAATCCGCATTCGTTCCGCTCGTATTTTGCTTTAGGCGAAACCTATTTCCAGATCGGAAACAAAGAATCGGCTGTTCAAAACTTGGAAAAATCTCTGCTGCTAAATCCGAAAATGTATGAAGTTAGACAAAGGTTAAAACAAATAAGGGAGCAGAAATAATATTTAATCGGTGATTTTAGAAAATTGGACCTAGACCTTGATATAATTATGGTTCGACTAAATAAAAATCCGAATAAATATTACAAATGAAAGTAAAAACAACCAAAAATCGAATTTCGCAAAAAGCCGCGAGCTTTACCGAATCGGTCATCCGCGAGATGACGCGCGAGGCTATGAAACACGGCGCGGTCAATCTTTCGCAGGGTTTTCCTGATTTTCCCGCGCCCGAAGACATTAAGCGCAAGGCGATGGAAGCCGTCGAGGATGATTACAATCAATACGCGATCACCTGGGGAACGAAGGATTTTCGCAACGCTCTCGCCGAGAAAACGAAATGGTTTCTCGGCTTGGATATTGACACGGAAACGGAAATTACCGTCACCTGCGGTTCGACTGAAGGAATGATCGCCGCGATGCTGGCGACAGTTGACGAGGGCGAGGAAGTTATTGTTTTCGAGCCTTTTTATGAGAACTACGCGCCGGATGCGATTTTGTCGGATGCCCGCCCGCGCCACGTTCCGCTTTATCAGGCAGAAAACGGCTGGTTTTTTGATAAAGAAGAACTGCGCCGCGCGTTTAACGAAAAGACGAAAGCGATAATTTTGTGCAATCCGAACAATCCGACCGGAAAGGTTTTCTCGATGGAGGAAATGCAGTTTATCGCCGATTTATGCCGGGAATTCGACGTGCTTTGTTTTACCGACGAAATCTATGAGCACATAATTTATAACAAAACGGAAAATGGAAAATGGAAAGTGGAAAATGATGAAATCCAAAATCCAAAATCTAAAATCCAAAATCCCGTTCACATCTCAATGGCGCAGCTTGACGGGATGCGCGAGCGAACGGTGATTGTCAATTCGATGTCGAAAACTTATTCGGTGACGGGGTGGCGCGTCGGCTGGTGTATCGCGCCGCCGGATATTACGGGCGCGATTCGCAAGGTTCACGATTTTCTCACCGTCGGCGCGGCGCATCCGCTGCAGCAAGCCGGGGCTTACGCTCTGAATTTGCCGCCGAGTTATTACGACGAACTGCAAAAGGAATATCAGGCGCGGCGAGATTTTATTTTGCCTGTTTTGCAGGCGGCTGGCTTCAAATGCGATTATCCCGAAGGCGCGTATTATGTGATGACCGACATCAGCGATTTCGGGTTTGAAAATGATTTGGAATTTACCAAGCACCTGATTCGCGAAATCGGCGTGGCGGTCGTGCCGGGTTCGTCTTTTTATCACGATGCTGAATTGGGGAAACAAAAAGTGCGATTTTGTTTCTGCAAGAAAGATGAGACTTTGCAGGCGGCGGCGGAGAGATTGGAGAAATTGAAATCTAAGATTTAAAAAATAAAAAAACCTGCCGTTTTTCTTCGAGCGGCAGGTTTTTTATTTTTTTAACCGGAATGCTTATCTATTAGCATTCGCGTTAGTTCTGGTATTCGCATTGGCATTACCGCCGACATTTGCAACCGAGTCATCGGCGCTGACGGTTAATTTATTATTGACGCTCGTGACGCCTTCGACGCCTTTCGCCGCCTTCACTGCTCTGTCAATGTCACCTTTGTTGGCGACCGTTCCTCTTAAAGTTACGACCGCGTTTTCAACATCAACATTGATGGTCGAATCTCTCAGATCATCCACCCCGGCTAAAGCAGTCCGTGTTTTCGTCCACAGCCAAAGATCATTGGCACCCGTTCCGATGGTGCTGCCGCCTTCTTTGGCTTCTCTTTCGTATCTGTCTTTGTCTTTGTCGAAATCATCCCTGCTCACATCTCTAGTCCAATCAATAATGCCGGTATTGGCATTATTGTTGGTAACAAGAATTA
>DATHTS010000028.1:0-1785 GCA_035462935.1 Pyrinomonadaceae bacterium | reverse complement strand
CGACAATGAGCGTGCAGGACGGCTTATCTATGAAAGACACCGTCCGACCGAGCAATTACGTAAGGTTTTCAATGGCGGCGGGAACGAGTTTGAACGGCTTTACGACCGGTGATACGACGGTTGATTCTTACATTCTGGATTCAAGCAAGCGATACGGCATTGATCCGCTCTTGATTTACGCCCAGATGCATCAGGAATCTTCATTCAAGCAGAAGGCAATTTCCCACAAAGGCGCGCGCGGATTGATGCAGTTGATGCCCGCCACCGCCGTGCGTTTCGGCGTAACGGATATTTACAACCCGAAACAGAATATCGAAGCGGGCGTGAAATATATGCGCTGGCTGCTGGATAAATTCGGTGGCGATATGATTTTGGCGCTTGCCGGATATAACGCGGGCGAAGGCGCGGTGATGAAATACGGTTGGCAAGTTCCGCCATATCGTGAAACCCAGGAATATGTGCGGCGCATTACGGCGCGTTACTCTTCGATTTCAAACCCGAATTTTGTAAAAACGGTGAAGAAAGTAACCAATCAGGAAGTCGCCAAGCTTGAAAAGAAAGAAACTGCGCCGTTAACGGTTTATGAGCCAAACGCGACGGCTATAAAAATGCCGGACGGACGAATGCGGCTGGTTAATCAATAAGTTCTCTATATCTCACTGTCTTGTGTTCTCTTCTCTTCTTTGTCGAAAAAGACTTGCGGTCAGCGAAAGTTGACCGCTTTTTTTTGTGCGAAGACGACAATTTTTGTATGATTGGAAGTTAAAATGGAAAACGGAAAATGGATAATGGATAATGAAAAGAAAATTTACTTAACCTTCTCATTATCCGTTTTCCATTTTCCATTATCCGTTTTCCATTAAATCTATGTTTTGCACAAAATGCGGCGCGAAAAATTCCGACGAGGCGATTTACTGCCAGACGTGCGGACGTCTGCTCGAAGCCGAAGAGGAAACGCGCGTTGTCAAAAAATCTGTGGAAAAAGTTCCGGAAGATGACGAGAGAGAGATTTTCTCGATTCATCCGACGCTGATGTTCGTCAAAATTGGTTATGTCGGAGCAATAATCGGGGCGTTTTTGCTGGTGGCTTTGTTCGCGTCTTTAGGCTGGCTGTTCGGCGATTTGCTTTCTGCCGGAATTGTAGTTCTGCTGGGACTTTCGCTGCTTTTAATTCCGGCTTATTTTCACTTAAAACATAAAATGGTGTCTTACAAGCTGACTGATTCAAAAATCGAAATAAAAAAAGGATTAATTTCACACACCACGCGCAATGTGCCGCTTCGCACGATTCAGGATGTAACGGTTTCCGCAAGTGTGGCGCAAAGACTGCTCGGCTTCGGCAATCTGGAAATCGAAAACGCAGGGGAATTAGACAGCAAAATCGTTTTGAAAAATATAAATTCGCCGAAAAAATACGCCGATATTTTGCTAAGACAAATGCGTCTGCTGGACAAATGAAATTTTTGTAAAAATGACAAAGAAATTGAAAAATAGAAAACCACTGCGGTTTTATTCAATTTCGTGTTCTTTACGGCTTTGTAGTTTATTTTACTCTTTATGAAAAAAATCTTCGTAACCGGCGGCGCTGGATTTATCGGTTCTGAATTCTGTCATCTGATTATCCACGAAACTTCCGACATTGAAATCATCAATTTCGACACTTTAACTTATGCGGGAAACCTCGAAAATCTAAAGGGTTTGGACGAGACGCGCCATAAATTTGTCAAAGGCGATATTTGTGACAAAAATGCGGTTTTGGAGGCTTTGCCGGATGAAGCAGACGCG
>DATHTS010000027.1:0-3679 GCA_035462935.1 Pyrinomonadaceae bacterium | reverse complement strand
GTGCAGGAAGTTGGAATAGGCTGACCGCTTCCGTTGATTAAATCAATACCGCTCATATTGACCGCTCCGACTTCATTCGGATTGACGCCTGCGGCAATGGCAAAATTGTCTCCCGGTTGTCTGGTAACGGTAAATTCAACTGTGGCAACGCCGCTCGCATTACTTGATGCCCAGCATCCGTTTGACGTTGCCGTGCATGCGCTTAAAGTTCCTGCCAACGGGGTTCCGTTATTGTCGTTTCCCGCATTGCCCATCGGATCAATAATCGGATCGGTCGCAGGGTCGTCCAAGTCGAAGTTTCTGAAATAAACCTGAACATTCGGAACCGGTTGCGAAAGAGTCGCAGCTACACGAATCCGCTGCCTGTCAACCGGGTCTTGCGGGTAATCGTCATCAGGAAAGATACGCAGTCCGATGCCCGGATTGTGAGGGCTGACCTGCGGATTCTGGCTAATCGGCTCGGTGGAAGGATGAATCTGCTCAAACGTAACGCTGATTACAGTCGGCGTTGACGCTGGAGTTGGTGTCGGAGTTATTGTCGGCGTTGGTGTCGGAGTTACTGTCGGTGTCGGAGTCGGCGAGTAGGGTATTGTGATGCAAGGGTAAAGTCTAGCGACAACCGAACGCCACCCGGTATAAGCATCTATGACGAAATGCGTGCCGGCAGTGCAGTAGGTTCTTCCTTCGACATAGTTCCAGGTAAAAAGATAAACCTCGGCAGGAAAAATATCGGCATAGCCCTCATCGTAACCCGCATCAAGAGGTGTTTCATTCATATCCGTCCGGTAAAGCTCGCCCAGCACGGCGGGATCATAGTAAAATCCCGAGTAATAATCCAGATATGTAGTTGTATAACCATCTACATAGCGATAAAAAGAATCATAATGGACATCCGTGTAGTAGTAGACATATTGAGCCTTGACTTCCGGAGCCATTATCCCGGAGCCCCAAAACAGCGACATCAAACATACAAAAAGTAGCTTTTTCATTGTTTTAACCTCCTATTGTTTTTGGTCAAAATTGATTGATGAAAGCGGTATCGCTTGAATGCGCGATGCGAAATCCTCTCGGATGTATTTGTCAAACTTGGCAAATCCATCCGCGCCAAGCGATTCCTTCAAGCGGTTGCGGTGGCGTAAAGCCATTTCATCCCTTCGCTTTTGCAGATTGACTAACTCAACGGGCGGCGGCTGATTTCTGTGAACAACGCCGTTTGGATTAGCGGCTCTGGCTTGGGCGATAATGATTTTCGCCTGCGCGTCAATCGGAGTTACTTGTTGTATGTGTTCGAGAGAAATATTTTGGAGAATTTGATTTTCTTCAGGAGTTAGATTGGCTCGGTTTCTGAAGAAATTAGTTAAGCCGATTCGTTCTTCGGCGCTCGTTTCTTCCGATTCGGCTTTCTTTTTTAGAGAAACGACCATTCGAAACAGCTTATCGTAAAGAACATGGTCGGGAATGTTCGCCTGTTTCTCTTGGGTAAAGAAATCGGAAACAAACGAAAGGTAGGAAAATTGCGTTTGACTGCTTCTTTTCAATTGTCGCCGACGCGACAAAAAACTTTTCGTTTCCGCGCCGTGCAATAAATTACACGGCTAAATTCTTTTCGTCGCTAACGCGACAATTAAGGAATTTATTTTTTATAAGAAAACCCTGGATCAAAAAGAGATTGCCTTAATAAATAGGCAATCTCTTTTTGACTTGAGAACTAATTTTGTTCTTATACCAAGTTGCGCGAAAAAATAAGATTTGTTTGGACGAAGGCTGAAAATTCAACGCATTGGCGGTCAAAGACCTCCTCTTAACGGTTGTATTTTTTTTCTCATTTTTTCACGCAACTTGGTATTATTTCTCATATCCGCAATTTGCGCCCTTTTTACTTGTCTCGGCAAGATGAAATTTTCAGTATTGATTGTCAATTTTTCGCAGGCAGTTCTTTCATTTCTTAAAAGCGACCTGTCAGATTGCGGGAATTTGACATAAACTTAAATTGGAAATCTGAAATTTGGATGAAAATGTGAATTCAAAATCAAAACACAGTCATTATTGGATTTCGACGTTCCGTTTTTCTTAAAATAATGGGGCATAGTCGGAAAATTTAAAGCAGGGGAATGCTTTTAGGCAAAACTTGGGACGAAATGCCGAAAGCAGTTTACGCATAAAAACTATGCCGCATCGTGAAAGAAAAAACATCCGCGCCTGAGTGAAGGTTTCGATTGTTCTCAAACAAACCGGCGCGCTGGATGGCGAATCATGGGAACGATAAAAGACTTGCTGACGAATTCCAATCTTCACCCGCGCGGGATAAAAGTGCGCTTGACGGACAAAACCGGTGCTTACAGGAGATTCTGCCGGATGAAAAATAAATTTTCAGCTTCCTTTAAAATTTAAAAAATCATTGACTTAGTTTTCGATTGAATTTAGACTTCAATAGCCCTTAAAAGAGCGTCAGCTCAATACAGGGAGTATAAAAATATGAAGAAAACAAACTCATTTTTGATAAAAATCAGCTTATTCACAATTTTTTGCTTGAGTCTTTTCCCGGCGGGATTTGCTCAAGAAAAGCCTTCGGACACGGATTTGGACGCGAAAAGAACGGAAGCGCTCAAACTCGTTGATGCCAATAGATATTTGGACGCATTTCCGATTCTCGAAAAAATCGCGCCCGCCTTTCCCAAAGATGCGGAGCTTTGGGCGCATTTCGGAATTGCGATAATGCAGAACGCGATAACCTCAAACGACCCTGAAACGAGGAAAAAAGAACTCGTCCGCGGGCTGCTGGTTCTAAATAAAGCCAAGCAATTGGGAACAAAAAACGTCGTCGCGCTCAACATTCTTGACCAGATTCCTTCCGACAGCGATTTCGAGGACAATTTGACGGATGAAAACCCGGAAGTGTCGAAAGCGCTGCGCGAAGGCGAAGCGTTTTTCGGGCGCGGCGAGTATGATAAGGCTTTTGCTGCGTATGAGAAAGCTTACAAGCTGAACCCGAAAAGCTATGAAGCCGTTTTGTTTATGGGCGATTCGCTGTATGCTCAGAAAAAATTCAAGGAATCCGAGCCTTGGTTTGCCAAGGCAGCCGGGATTGATCCGAACCGCGAGCAGGCGCACCGCTTTTGGGGCGACGCGCTTTTGTTTCAGAAAAAGTATAAAGAAGCCCTCGATAAATATGCCGAAGCGATGATTGCCGAGCCGTTTTCCAGAATGATATGGAACGCGCTGAATCGCTGGGCTGAAGAATCGGGAACAAATGTAACGCTCTTGAAAATCGCGCCGCCGGGAAACGAAGCGGGCGGAGAAATAAAAGTTGACGAAGCGAAGCTCAAAGCCGAAGACGGAACGATTCACTGGAAACTTTACAACGACACTCGCAGGTCTCAAGTTATCGCCAAAGCCGGGAAAAATTTAAGACACACTTTGGCGGACGAAGCGGCGGCGTGGCGAAAAGTCGCCGAAGCCGCGCGGCGCGACATTAAAGCCGGAAAGATAAAATATCCCGACCAGAATTTGGTTAATTTGATAAAGATTGACGATGCCGGTCTTTTAGAGCCGTATATTTTAATTCTTCGGGCGCAGGAAGATTTCAGCGAGGATTTCCTTAACTATCGTGAGAAAAATCGTTTGAAGCTCAAGCAGTTCATTATCGAATATATGCTCGATGTGAAGGGTTAAAATTGGG
>DATHTS010000026.1:0-4340 GCA_035462935.1 Pyrinomonadaceae bacterium | reverse complement strand
CCCAATTTTATGAAAGTTCTTAATAATTTTAGAGTTCAACATAAATGTATTGGCTGCGGGCTGCACTCGGAAAGCTTTTTTTGTAATCTGCCCGAGCCTGATTTGCAAATTTTTGAATCCCTGAAAATAACAAATGCTTATCCGAAAGGAACCGTCCTTTTTATTGAAGGACAGCCAGCGGGCGGAATTTATATGCTCTGTCAGGGGCGCGTCAAACTTTCAACCTGTTCGAGAGACGGAAAAGTTATAATTTTGCGGATTGCCGAAGCCGGCGAAGTTTTAGGATTAAGCGCGACTGTTTCCGATTCCGTTTATGAGGCGACGGCGGAAGTTCTCGAATCCTGTCAGGTGAATTTTGTCAGAAAAGGCGATTTCCTGCGCTTTTTGCAGGAAAATGTTAATGCCTGTCTAAGCGCGGTTAAAAAATTAAGCAGCGAATATCACACGACATTTACTCAGGTGCGTTCGCTCGGATTATCCGCCTCGATTGCCGACCGGCTGGCGAAGCTTTTTCTGGAATGGTGCAAGACGAACGGCGCGAACAACGGCGACAGCGTTCATTTGAAAATCTCCTACACGCACGAAGAAATCGCCGAAATGATCGGAACATCGCGTGAAACTGTGACCAGAATCTTGAAGGATTTTAAAAACAAAAATCTGATTAATCTCAAAGGCTCTGATTTGATCATTCCTGACAAAAAACGTTTGGAAGCGACAATAGGCACACGACAAAAACATTAAGAGCGGTTTGAAAGCACAGAAAAGTTAAAACATAAAACCGTCTTTATTTTCCGCTTATTAAAATTTTTGTGACGCGCATCACTTATAGTTGTGATGCGCGTCCTAATTTCTTGATTAATTCAATGAGAACATAACTCGCCTTTAAAAATTTTTGGAGGTAAAAGCTGTGCTTCTCGAAAAAACCACTAAAGAAGAATCTATTTACTGCAATCTGATTTCTGCAAATTGCCTGTTTTGCGATTTGTCGCCCGAAGCTCTCGAATCTCTGGCGCGTATTAAAAATATGATCCAAGTTCAAAAAGGCGATTTTATTTTTGCCAGAGGCGATATTCCGAGCTGCGTTTATATTTTGCTCGACGGTCAGGCACAACTGCTTGCAAAAGACGGCAAACCATTATGTTTAGTTGAGCCGGATGAAATTCTGGGGTTAGCTGAAATGATTACCTCGCTGCCTTGCCAGATGAATGCCGAGACAATCACGCCCTGCATTTGCGAGCGCATAAATCAGGAAGATTTTATCGCCTTTCTTCAAGATGAGCCTGAAATTTGCTTTCGCCTTACCAAACTGCTCGGCATAAATATCCAAAAACGCTATAAATCTCTCTGCTCTTCAAAGACTTAAGAACATTTTTTATTTCACGAAAATTTTTGTGATTTATATTTCACTATCTGTGATGTTTATCACAGATTTACACTATTTAAATACTTAAAATCAAAGGTGAAAAGTAGTTTAATTAATCAAATAATAAACCGAGGGGCAACCGGAGGTAATAAAATGATTTCAGCAAAACATATCAAAGTCGCTTTTTTGGGCGCATTCACGCTTTTCTTTTTTATCTGGCTAATTGCGGGAACGTTTTCGAGGGCGGCAACCGGGACGACAAGCGAGAATCAAACCGTCACCACAAGCGCGACGCCGACTCCGAACCCGGCTGATTATGTCGGGGCTGAAACTTGTCGGGCTTGCCATGAAGATCAATTCAACAGCGTGGCTCAAACCAAGCACGGAAAGCTTCATCAGGTAGAGAGTTGGAAGGGCAAAATTCAAAATTGCGAATCCTGCCACGGTCCCGGCAAAGCGCACTCGGAAGAGCCTTCCGTAACAAATATAATTTCATTTAAAAACAAAGACCCGAAATTTATTGCAGACACTTGTCTCGCCTGCCACGCGGGCAAAGAAGAACATAATCAATTCCGGCGCGGCGAGCACTGGCGCAACAACGTCGGATGCACGGATTGTCATACGGCTCACGGACCCGAGCACGGTAAATTCAAAGACGGTTCGATGACGCTGGCTAACCGGGCGTCCACGCTAAACCCGGCGCCGGCGATGCTCAAAAACACCGAGCAGCAGCTTTGTATAAGCTGCCACAGCGAAGTAAAATCGCATTTCAACAAACCTTTCCGCCATAAAGTTATGGAAGGCGCGATGAAGTGCAGCGATTGTCACAACCCGCACGGAGGTTTTGAAACGAAACAAACAAAACTCGCGGTCGGAGCTGATGTCGCCTGCGTCAAATGTCATACGGATAAACAAGGTCCGTTTGTCTTTGAACACGCGCCGATGTCAATCGAGGGCTGCTCGGCGTGTCACACGCCGCACGGTTCGGCAAATCCGAAAATGCTCAAGCGCCACCAGGTGCGCCAGCTCTGTCTGGAATGCCACAGCGGTATTACCAACCAGCTTTCGGACAGTCCGTTAGGCGGACCGCATGATCAGAGAAATCTTCGATCCCGGAACTGCACGGTTTGTCATACGGCAATTCACGGCTCTAACGCGCATCCGGCGTTCTTCAGGTAAGGAGTGGTCGTCATGAAAAATAAAATTTTATTCATCGCATTTATAGCAATCGGAAGCCTGTTTTTTACGACGCCCGGCTTAAGGGCGCAAACGCCGTCGCCGTCACCTTCGCCCGCGGATGAAAGAGTGATGTTCGGAGGATACGAAGTTACTTCCAGCATCGAGCTTGGCGTGCGGGGGCTTGATGTCAACGGAAATCACGACAAATACCGGAGCGATTTCAATTATAAAAACGGTTTCCGTATTTTCGACTCCAGTTTTTTGATGGAAAACAAAGAAGGTAACGGGGGCGCTTTCGATTCCCTACTTGTCACTTCTTCCGGTTGGAACGCGGATCCGACGGGCATTGTGCGCGTCAACATTGAAAAGATGGGAGCATATCGTTTTGATGCGAATGTGCGGCGGGTTCATTATTTCAATCGCCTGTTCAATCACATAAATCTCGGCGGTCGGGAACCCGGATGGAAGGGCGCGGATACCAAACGCAATTTTGGAGATTTTGATTTGACGCTTCTGCCGCAAAATGAAAAACTCCGGCTTCGTCTCGGCGCTTCGTTTTACAAAACTACCGGCACGGCGGGTCTTACAACGCGCCCTTTTAGCGATGAGTTTCCGATTACCAGACTCGTTGATTCGAGTTCGAGGGATTTCCGCGCCGGAGTTGATACAAAACTGGCGGGCTTTAAACTATCGCTGACCGGCGGCATCCGTTCGTTTGAAGATGACACGGATTATACGCTGCTGGCGCCGCATCCGGGCTTTAACTTAACAAACAACTCGGTCTTGACGGCGTTTGAGCGAATTTATCCGATTACAGGCGACACGAAATACGGGATGTTTACCGTCCAGCGCACTTTTGCCGAAAGATTGGATTTCACGGGACGATTTATCTATTCACATACGGACAGAAGATTTCGTATTGATGAAAGAGTTTTCGGTCGGGACGCTTCGAACAATTTCTTTGATCCTGATTATTTCCTTTTCTTCGGCAATACGCAACGCCCGCAATCACGGGGCGACCTCGGCATAACTTACGCGGTTACCAACAAGCTTAGAATTTCCAATAGTTTTTCTTTCGATCAATTCGATATAACCGGCGATAGCAGATTAGCTCAAACGACCGTCTCGCGGACTCCGACCGGAGGTCCGCGAACGGTCGCCCCGGTAAACACGCTGTGGTATCGCCTGAACGATTTCAAACGTTTTGTAAATACTTTCGAGGGCGATTATCAATTCAGCCCGCGCTTCGGTATCAACATCGGTTATCGCTACACCCACAGACAAGTTACCATCGAGGGATTCAACAGACCGCTGGCTCCTTCGACGGCGGCTCCGACTATTATTGGGGAAGAAGAGGAAAATTCAACCAATACGCTGCTTGTCGGAACGCGGATTAAGCCGTTTAATAACTGGTCAATCTTTGCCGATGTCGAACACGGCGAAGCTGACAACGCCTTTACGCGGCTTTCAAATTACAACTTTACAAATTTCCGCGTCAGGAGCAATTGGAATTTCAAACAATTTACCTTCAACGTTTCGGCGATCTCCAGAGACAACGAAAACCCGTCGCAGACGGCTGCTATTACAAGCAGCACGGGGGCTATTCTCGTCCCGGCGGGAGAGCTAATCGGAAATGTCAAAAACCGGGTCTTTTCCGCGTATGTTGACTGGTCGCCGGATTCAAGGTTTTCGCTCAGCACCGGTTATACCTATCATCACCTGACGAGCGAAACCGACATTATCGTTCCCCTGGCAGTCTTAACGCAGGGCTACAGCCAGTTCTTTATGCGCGATAACT
>DATHTS010000025.1:0-12703 GCA_035462935.1 Pyrinomonadaceae bacterium | reverse complement strand
TGTGGGAGAAACAAAATATCCGGCGCCAAAAGAGTGATATATTTTTTGCATTAATACTGAGGTAATCCGGCAGGGCGGGCTGCTTGAATGTCCTGCGCGATCCGTTCAGCGATAGAAAAACCTCTTAATCGTTATCATTTTATTTTTGAAATTTTTGGAATCCGAACTTAAAAAAAAGCCGCAAATTCTTTTTGTCTGGAATTATCTGGATTGGGGCGGAGCGCAGATTTATTTTCTGGCAATAATGAAAGAAGCCCGCCGGGATTGGCGGGTTAAAGTTATTCTGCCGCGTAAATCTTCAAAGGAAATCATTAGATTTATCGAACAAATCGGAGTTGAATATGAATTTATTGATACATATTTGGACAATTCGCCCGCGCCGAATTTGAAAAGAAAATTGCAAAGACAGTGGCGTCGAATTCACGCTGAAACGGTTGCTTTCAAACATCTGCTCAAATACGATTTGCGTAAAACGATTCTTCACATTGAAACAGCACCGTGGCAGTCATGGCTTTTTTTAACCGCGCTGGCAATGCGCGGAGCGAATATCTTCGTAACGATGCATAATTCTTTGCCGAAAACCTCGGGTTGGCGGGAATTTTTGTGGCGAAGACGGATGCAGTTTGTTTCCCGTTTGAAAAATTTTCATATTTTTCCTTCAAATCAGGACACGAAAAACAGTCTCGAAGGCTGGGTCGCTCCCGAATTTTTAAAAAAAACAAAGGTAACCTACACGAGCGTCAATCCCGTCGAGATCGAAGAAGTTTTGAAAAAAGAACTTGACCGAGAGCGATTGTGTAAAAAACACGGCTTGCCGGCGGATAAATTTTTGGCGCTTTGCGTCGGACAGTTTATTGATCGAAAGGGACGCTGGATTTTTCTGGAAGCCGCGCAGAAGGTTTTGCAGAAAACTTCCGAAATTGCTTTCGTTTGGCTCACGCCGAAATTACCTGAAGAAGAGGAGAGGCGAAAAATTGACGAATATAACCTGGGAAATAGTTTTCATTTAGTTTTATCCGAAACGGTCGGAAAAAAACGCAAGGAGGTTTTAAATTTTTTTCGTCTTTCTAATGTTTTCGCCTTGCCGAGTTTTGTCGAAGGTCTGCCGATTGCGCTTCTGGAAGCGATGGCTCTGGGAATACCGAGCATTTCTACAAACGTCAATGCCATACCGGAAGCGATTCTGGATAAAAAAACGGGCTTGCTCGTTCCGGCAGGCGATAGCCGCGCACTTGCAAAAGCAATTCTGACTTTATATTCTGACGAAAATTTAAGAGAGAATCTTTCAAATGCAGGGCGTAATTGGGTTTTGGGACATTTTGACGAGAGGGAAGCCGCCCGCATCGCAATTGAAAGTTATAAGGAATGCTTTAAAAGAAACACGAAGAAAGGGAGGGATGAAAACGTCTGACCTGAATTTTTTCATCCTTTTCCGGGTAGTTATTAGAACGATGAATTTAAAAATCGCCGAAAAATGGCTAAATTTGGTAAGATTTTACACCTTTTATTCTCCTTTCAGAAAGGGAAAATATCGTCTTTACGAAATGGCTTTACGTTCGTGTCAGGAACGTCCCGGTAAAAAAGTTGTTCCGACCAGCGACGGGAGAAAAATATACGCGGATTTGCAGACTGAAATGTATGATACGGTATTTTTTCTGGGTGAATACGAGCGTGCAATAACTGATTTGGTAAGGAAAATCGTTTATAAAAATGACGTTTGTCTGGATGTTGGGGCTAATTTCGGCTGGTATTCCTCGCTTTTTTATTCTTTGGGAGCCGGAGAAGTTCACGCATTCGAGCCGGTTTTGCCGATTTTCGAGCAGCTTCGGGAGAATTTTGAATTAGTTGATTCTCCGGCGAATGTATTTTTAAATAATTTTGCCCTGGGAGACGATTTTAAAAAAACCGAACTGTATATCTCCGAGGGCGAAACGTATGGTTTTGCTTCGATTTCGACGCACGGAAAAACACCAGCCCAAACTTTTAGCGCTGAAATAATGCCGCTCGATGCTTATCTGAATGAGCGAAAAATAGAACAGGTTGATTTTATAAAAGTGGATATCGAAGGCGCTGAAATGATGTTCTTAAAGGGCGCCGGAAGCATTTTTAAGCAAAAGCGACCGCCGCTTATAATTATGGAAATGGCTTTGGATACAACCAAATATTTCAATTATAAACCGAACGATTTGGTTGAATATATCGGCGGGCAGACCGGTTGCGATTTTTTTGCGATTAATGAAACAAACGGTATGTTGGTAGAAATAGAAGGATTTACAGAGGATTCCAGAGGGGCGAATGTCCTCTGCGTTCCCCAAAACCACTTTCGGGAACGGCTCGAGAAATTAAAAATCAAATGGGCACAAAATTTGAGTTGACTCAGCGCGTCGAATTCATCAAACAGATTTGTCAGGGGAAAAAAGTGCTGCATCTCGGCTGCACGAACTATCCTTACACCCGTGAAGCGATTGAAAACGAAATGCTTCTCCATTTTGAATTGCAGGAAATTTCCTCGGAGCTTTACGGCTTTGATTTCGATCAGCCGGGAATTGATATTTTGGAAAAGGAACACGGAACAAAAAATCTTTTTCGCGCTGATTTGGAAAAACTCGGCGAGGTTGAATTAAACGAGACATTCGATGTAATAATCGCGGGTGAAATCATCGAGCATTTGAACAATCCGGGGCTTTTCTTAAACGGCATCCGGCGTTTTATGAATGAAAACACGGATCTTGTGATTACCACCGTGAACGCTTATTGCGCGATGCGTTTTTGGATTTACGGACTTCGGGGAAAAGGCGGGGAAAACGAGCCGGTGCATCCCGATCACGTCGCTTATTATTCGTATTCGACTTTAAAATTGCTTTTAGAGCGTCATAACCTAGCCGTCAAACAGTTTTTGTTTTATAATCTTGGAATTGAACATCGCCCGCATTCTCGCTGGTATTATAAATTGTGCAATGACATTTCGGTAAAAATCGCGCCCCAATGGGCTGACGGAATAATCGCGGTTTGCGGGATCGGGAAAAACTAAATATATTTGTTGGAAGATTTAATGCAGCAAATCACTTATCAAAATAAATTTAACCGAACGCAGGCGCGAGGCATTAAACTGCTGCCCATTTTAAGTATCTGGGCTGCGGTGCTGGTATCGGCGTTCGTTTTTTTGATTTTCGTCAGCGACGAATTAAACCCGATAAGAGAATTTTATCTTTTTCCATGGGTTTTATTAACCGGCGTGGTCGTTGCAATGCCGAATGTTTATCTCTGGTATCGAAACAGCTTTCATCTTTTTCACCCTTTGACCTTGGCAGCCTGGTCTTATTTTCTACCGGCGTTTTTTGCCGGCGGGCTGATTCTCGCCGCAGGTTTTTCCGAGCCTTATTATTTAGCCTTTATTCAAAATATTCATTACGATCTGCCGTTGACAATGCTGGTTATAATGCTCGGCTACATCGGGCTTACAATCGGATTCTTTCTTCCATTGGGAAGAAAGCTTGGCGAAGCGGCGGGTAAAATGCTGCCAAATTGGGAATGGAAACCGGAAAATTTATTTTTTCCGGGATTCGTCCTTTTGATTCTCGGTTTTTTTAATAACATTTTCGGCTTTGTTGTCGGGGTTTTGGGTTATCAAAAACTCGCGGAAATCGGGCAATACGACGGTATGCTTTTCCTGATGACGCTTTTATGGCTGCAAGCGAGTTTTCTGCTCTGGCTGGTGCTGTTCAAAAGGAATAAATTAGATTTTAATGCGGTCCTAACGGTCGGTGTGTTAATGGTGACCGGGCTTTTAAAAGCACTTTACGCAGGAAACAGGGGAGGTTTATACCAGCTTTTTATTCTGATTTTTATGGCTTATCTTCTTTCCGGTCGTCAGTTCAAATTAAAACAAGGAATGATTGCCGGGGGAAGCTTAATTCTTGTTATTTTCATTGGGATGATTTACGGAACAACTTTCCGGAGCATAAAAGGAACGGAAGAACAAGTCGGGGTGGATCAATACACGGAAAATATTTTCGCCACTTTTGAAGAAGTCGGAAAGCGCGATAATGTTAAAACATTGGAACAGGGGTTTTCGAGTTTGGCGGAAAGACTGGATACGGTGAGCGTCCTGGCTGTAGTCGTTTCAAATTATGAAGACTTAAAACCATACGAGGAAGGCTACGGTTTGGACAATAATATCTGGAAGGATACGGCAACCTTTTTTATCCCCCGCGTCGTTTGGGCTGACAAGCCCGTCGCATCCGAACCGCGGCTTTACAGCGAATTGTATTTCGATTACGGAGAAAATTCTTTCCCGATAACGCCGATGGGCGATTTGCTGCGAAATTACGGGTTTTGGGGCGTTTTTCTGGGTATGGCGCTGCTGGGTTTCGTTTTACGATTAATTTATGTTTCACTGATGGATATTCAACCCGGTTCGATTTGGCGGATAACATTTTTTTATATGCTTTTGACTTCCGTTTCTTATGAAGGTTTTTACGGAACGATAATTCCTTATTTTTTCAAAGTCGGGTTTATCTCGATGATCGGAATACTGATTGTTCATTTCCTTGTCAAAAAATCGGTTCAGCCCAAATTTTAAAGAAATGAGTTTCTCGAATAAAATCAGAGGACTTAAGGAAATATGGCAATTTGACAATCGCTGGCAGCTGTTTGTTTCGAGGCTTTTATTTTCAAATGAAAATATCAATATCTATCGTTATAAGGGATTGGAAATTTTAATTGATCATTCCGCGGGCGACGCCAATGGAGCGAGGGAAGTTTTAACCTCGCCGATGTATCGGCAGTTTTTAACGAAAATGAAGCTGCCTCCGAAAATAAAAGTTTTGGATTTGGGAGCAAATAACGGGGGATTTCCATTATTGTTGAAGGCTGAAAATTTTGAAATTGAAAAATTGGTATGCGTGGAGTTTAACCCGAATACATTTTCGCGTTTGCAGTTTAATATTCAGAGAAATTTTAATACGGATTACAAAGGTTTGAACGTCGCCGTTTGCGGGGAAAAATGTCAGATTAAAACTCTTTTGGGAAAAGGAAGCACTTCCGATAGCATCTATAAAAACGGGACAAAAAACGGAAATTTAATAAATATTGAAGGAATAACTTTTGATGAAATTTTCCGCAGCAATTTCGGGGACGAAATAGTTGATGTTTGCAAAATGGATGTCGAGGGCGCGGAATTTGATATTTTCGCAAAGGAAAACCACAATTCAATTACAAAATGCCGAAACCTTTTGATAGAAATTCATCACGAGAAAGAAAAACCGCGTGAAGAAATTATAGAAAAATTGGGTATACTCGGATTTATTGAGAAAAACGGGGAAAATAAAAAGGAACCTGATCTCCATTATGTTCATTTTTTTGTGAACGAAAACTTGTAAAATATGGAAGTTGTAGTCTTTACCAACGGATGCTTCGATTTAATTCATCCGGGACATATTGATTTGCTGCAAAATGCAAAAAAACTCGGCACACGCCTTGTGGTCGGAATAAACAGCGATGATTCCGTAAATGCGATCAAGGGCGCAGACCGACCCTTTTTAGGTCAGGATGAAAGAAAGGCTGTTTTGGAAGGGCTGGAATCGGTAGATGAGGTAAGAATATTCGACGATCTCACACCGGAAAATTTAATAAAAGAAATTAAACCGGATATTTTAGTGAAAGGCGGAGATTGGAAAACGGAAGAAATTATCGGCGCGGATTTTGTGTTGAAAAACGGCGGAAAGGTTTTTTCACTGCCGCTTAAAGACGGTTTTTCATCAAGTAAAATCGTAGAAAAAATTAGAGAAGGTAAAAGGAAAATAGCAAACAATAAACGGGGGGAAGAGAAGAGCAATCTGGCGGAAATTTCTTTAAAACAGCACTTGGATATTATTCAAGATGTTTTAAAAAATCAAATTCCCTTAGTTGAAGAATGCGCCGAATTGATGTTTGAAAGTTTGCAAGGGGGAAATAAAATTTTGATTTGCGGGAACGGAGGAAGCGCCGCGGACGCGCAGCATATCGCGGCTGAATTTGTCGGGCGATATGAAACCGAACGGCGGGCGCTTCCCGCTCTCGCGTTGACGACGGATACGTCGGCTTTGACGGCTGTGGCAAATGATTATAGTTTTGAAAGGGTTTTTGCGAGACAAGTCGAAGCCCTTGCCCGCGAGGGCGATTGTTTTATAGCAATCAGCACCAGCGGTAATTCGCCGAATGTGATTTCGGCGGTGATGACGGCGCGAAAGATCGGTTGTAAAATAATCGGTTTGACCGGCGCGAAAGGGAAAAAGCTCGCTTCATTATGTGATGCCTGCGTCCTAGTTCCGGCGGAAAGGACGGCGCGAATTCAAGAGGCGCATATTACTATCGGGCATATCTGGTGTGAGATTATTGACGAAAAATTAAAGGAAGAGAAATAATAGGCAAAAAATTACACCGGTTTTATACAAATGTTTCTTAAGAACTTTTGTAGTTTATTATTCCAAACGCTCAAAGTGTCCAAACTGCTTTCAATCATAAATAATTTCCCGAAAGTAAAAGTTCTAATTGTCGGCGATGTAATGCTCGACCGATATTGGTGGGGAAGCGTGCGGAGAATTTCGCCGGAAGCGCCGGTTCCGGTTGTAAATCTGCAAAAAACGAGTCTGGCGGCGGGCGGCGCGGCAAATGTAGCGGCAAACGTCGCGGGACTCGGAGCGGAACCGATTTTAGTCGGCGCCATCGGTGAAGATGAAGAAGCGGCTCTTTTCTCGAGGGTTTTGGAAGAGGCAAATGTTTCGGGAGAAAATTTGGTTCGTTTAAAAAATCGTTCGACGACGATCAAGACCAGAATCGTCGCGCACAGCCAGCACGTAGTGCGGATTGATCAGGAACACGCCCAAAACTTGGATTTTGAAGAGGAAAATCTGGTCTGGAATAAAATTGAAGAAGTTTTTGAAAAAGTTTCGGTAATCGTCTTATCCGATTATGCCAAAGGCATTTTAACCGAAAATCTGATTTCGCGTCTGATAAGCAAAGGGAAGGAAAACAAAAAATTGATTTTGGTTGATCCGAAAGGAAAAAACTATAAAAAATATAGAGGCGCGACAATTTTGACGCCGAATAAAAAAGAGGCGGCGCAGGCGTCAGGCTTGGAAGAAAACGGGCAGGATTTGGTGGAAAAAGCCGGAAAGCTTCTGTTGGAAGAAAATGAGTTAGAGGCTCTGCTTATAACACAGGGCGAAGAGGGAATGACGCTTTTTCAAAAAAATCAAAACCCGCTGCACCTGACGGCGCTGGCGCGAAAAGTTTATGATGTAACCGGCGCGGGTGATACAGTTATTGCCGGTTTGGGCGTCGCGGCGGGCGCGGAAGCGAGTTTAGCGGAAGCCGCGGAAATTGCTAACATCGCCGCTGGATTGGTGGTTGAAGAAATCGGGACGACGGTCATAAACGCGAAAAAGCTTAAATCGGCTATCGAGGAAAATCAATAAATTCAAGGATTTTTTTAAAGGTTTGAGTAAAGTTTCAGATTTTAAAAATATACTGGTTTACCGAATCGGACATCTGGGCGATACGCTGGTCGCTCTTCCGGCTTTCTGGGCGATTCGCAAGGCTTTTCCATCCGCGCGTCTAACGCTGCTAACCAATGCCAGTTCACAAAACCCTAATTATGTAATGGCGCGGAGCGTTTTACCGGCGGAAAATTTATTTGATGATTGGTTGACCTACCCGACTGATCTTTCCAAAACCCGTTCTTTTCTAGCTTTCGGAGAGCTTTTACTAAAACTAAAAAAAAAGAAATTTGATTGTTTAATCTACCTGACAACCAGAAATCGGACCGAGTCTCAGATAAAAAGAGACGTAAATTTTTTTCGCCTCGCCGGAATAAAAAGAATTATCGGAACGGAATATCTATTACAAAATATAATAAAGCCAAACCCGGAGAGACCTCTGCCGATTCTCGAGTCTGAGCAGGAATATCTTTTAAAATGTTTATCCGCCGAACAAATCCCGGTAAACGGAAATATTCCCTCTAAAATGGCTTTAACGGAAAACGAAAAGGAAATTGCCGAAAAATGGTTAAGAGAAAACTGCGGCGATTTTTTTACAAAAAATGATTTGGTGGCGGTTGCCCCGGCGAGCAAATGGGAATCAAAAGTTTGGGCGGAAGAGAGATTTGAAGAAGTTATTTCAGGTTTAATTGCTCAAAAGGACATTTTTCCGGTAGTTTTCGGCGGAAGCGAGGATCGGGAGAAGGGAGAACGGCTTATAAAAAAATGGAAACGGGGCGCGAATGCGGCGGGAAAATTAAATATCAGAGAGGCGGCGGCGGCTTTGGAAAAATGTAAGCTTTATCTGGGTAACGATACGGGAACAATGCATTTAGCGGCATCGGTTGAAACTCCTTGCGTGGCGATTTTTGCGGCTATCGATTATGCCGGGCGGTGGTATCCACAGGGTTCAGGACATAAAATTTTCCGCGAAACGGTCGAATGCGAAGCCTGTTACGCGCCGGTTTGTTTTAACAATCGAAAATGTCTGGACGCCGTCGGGGTTGAAGAAGTTTATAGAGCCGCCTTGGAAATTTTAGAAAGTGATAAGAAAAGATAAAAAACCGAAAATCTTAATCTTTGGCGATTATTACCTGCCGGGCTATAAAAGCGGCGGCGGTATGCGAACAATCGTCAATATGGTTGACCGTCTGCACGACCGGTATGATTTTTGGGTTGTCACGCGCGATCACGACGGCAAGCTCGACCGCAAACGATATACGACCGTAAAAATAAATGAGTGGAATGAAGTTAGAAACGCAAAAGTCTTTTATTTGTCGAAAAACAATATAAAACTCTCGAAAATACGTGAACTTGTTTCAACGGTTCAGCCGGATTCCATTTATACCAACAGTTATTTCGCAACTCTAACCATTTATTTGTTAAAATTAAGGAAGTTAAGTTTGATTCCAAACTATAAAATAATTATTGCTCCCTGCGGCGAGCTCTCCGAGGGTGCTTTGCAGATAAAATCCTCAAAAAAGAAGGTTTTTATAAATCTGGCAAAAATCACGGGTTTATATCAAGACATAATCTGGAAAGCGTCTTCCGAGCTTGAAAAAAGCGAGATTGAAAAAATAAAAAGCGCTTCGGATAAAATATTTATCGCGCCGGATATGCCGGCGAAGCAAATCTTTCCCGAATACCGGCAGGAAGATAAACCGGGAAAAAAAGCGGGAGAAGCAAAAATGATTTTTCTTTCGAGATTTATGCGAAAGAAAAACTTTAAGTGGCTGCTTGAAAACCTTTGTAAAATAAAGGGTAAACTCGTTATTGATATTTTCGGTCCCTTAGAAGATGAAATATACTGGAACGAATGCCGGAAAATAATTGAGACTTTGCCTGAAAATATAAAAATTGAGGCAAAGGGTTCAATTCCTCACGAAGAGGTTGTCGAGACACTTTTCCAATACCACTTTTTTATTTTGCCGACGCTGGGGGAAAATTTCGGGCATATATTTTTAGAAGCGATGGCAGCCGGATGCCCTTTAATCATCAGCGACCGGACGCCCTGGATAAATCTGGGAAAAAAGGGAATCGGATGGGAAATACCTTTAGAAAACCCTGAGGAATGGGTTGAAGTAATAAATAACACCATCGAAATGTCCGGGAATTCCTATATTGACCTTTCAAGTTCGACTAGAAGTTATGTAACAAATTGGTTGAAGGATGAAAAAATTGAAAAAGAAACAATATCAATTTTGGAATTTAGTTTAAGTAATGCATTAATTCAAAAGGTGTAATTTAAGAAATATCTTTGATAAAAATAACAGAAAATGCTTTATAAGTTGGAATGCCGACTAATAAAGCATCGCTTTAAGAAAATAATGAAGGTTTTGGTAATCGGAGGAAGCGGGATGCTTGGACATAAGCTTGTCCAAGTATTAACAAAACGTTTTGATGTTTGGACGACTTTGCGCTCTGATTATGAAAAGTATGCTGATTTTGGAGTTTTTGATGCGGAAAAGACATTCAGCGGGATTGACGTTGAAAATTTTGAAACGGTAGAAAATCTTTTAGATAAATTAAACCCCGAAGTTGTAATTAACGCCGCAGGTTTAATCAAGCAGTTACCTTCGTCAAAAAATGTCGTTAAAACTTTAACCGTAAATTCAATTTTTCCACATCGTCTGGCGGAATCGGTTTCCCGGCTTGATTCCCGTTTGATAACAATAAGCACGGATTGCGTTTTTGACGGAAAAAAGGGCGGCTACACGGAAGAGGATATTCCGAATGCGGTAGATTTATACGGTAAAAGCAAAAATCTGGGAGAAGTCGTCGAAGGGAATTGTTTGACTTTGCGAACTTCGGTAATCGGAAGGGAATTGGAAACCGCGCACAGTTTGGTCGAATGGTTTTTTAGCAAAGAGGGGAAAACTGTAAAGGGATTTAAAAATGCGATTTATTCCGGCTTTCCAACTGTTGTTTTAGCGGATATAATCGGTGATTTGATTGAAAATCAAAAGAATTTGCGCGGACTTTATCACGTTTCCGGCGATCCGATTAATAAATATGAATTGCTTTGTTTAATAAAAAAGGAATTTAATTTGAATATCGAAATAGAACCCGAAAGCGAATTTCAGATAGACCGAAGTCTCGACTCGACAAAGTTTCGACAAAAGACAGGATTTGTGCCCCAAACTTGGGATGAAATGATAAAACGGATGGCAGATGATCCGACACCTTATAACCGATGGAGAAAAAGAATTACCTAGAAGGAAAAAGAATTTTAGTAACCGGCGGAACCGGTTCGCTCGGGCAGACTCTGGTCAAGAGACTGCTCGCCGGCGAGATGGGAAAACCGGCAAAAATTACCGTTTTTTCGCGCGACGAAGCCAAACAGCATTATATGCGCTTGGAATATATGCACCGGAAAGCGGCGACCGACGATATTATTTACCAAAACTCTCAGGATTTATTAAATTTTCGAATCGGCGACGTGCGCGATTTTTCCGCGCTTTTAGCGGCGATGCGAGAAACGGACGTGGTTTTTCACGCGGCGGCGCTTAAACAAGTTCCCTCGTGCGAATATTTCCCGTTCGAAGCGATTATGACCAATATTTTCGGCGCTCAAAACGTGGTTAAAGCGGTGCGGGAAAATGATTTGCCGCTGGAGAAAGTGATCGGCATTTCAACCGATAAAGCCTGTAAGCCGATAAACGTGATGGGAATGACCAAGGCTTTGCAGGAGAGAGTTTTGATAGAAGCGAACCGCGACTGCTCGAAAACGAGTTTTACGTGCGTTCGCTACGGGAATGTAATCGCTTCGCGCGGCTCAATCGTTCCGCTTTTTGTCGAGCAGGTTAAAAACAACCAGCCTATCACCATTACGCTGCCGGAAATGACCAGGTTTTTGTTGAGTTTAGACCGCGCGGTGGATACGGTTTTCGCGGCGGTAAAAGAAGGAAAACCGGGGGAAACATACGTCCCGAAAGTTCCGGCGGCGCGGATTGTTGACGTTGCGAAAGCGATTATGGGCGAAAAGGATTTGCCGCTGGTTTTTACCGGAATCCGTCCGGGCGAGAAAGTCCATGAAATAATGGTCTCCGAAGAAGAATGTTTCCGCACAATCGAGCGCGGCGATTATTACGTGATTTTGCCGGTTTTGCCTGAACTCAGGCAGGAAGACGATTTTCGGCAGGCTTTGGAAAGTGAATACTCTTCAAAAAACGGAAATATTTCGATTGAGGATTTGAAAACCCTGCTTAGTCAGGCGGGCGATGAAATCCGTTCGTTTTTAAATTAATTTATGAAGATAATGACGATATTCGGGACGCGCCCCGAAATAATCAGGCTGAGCTTGATTTTGAAAATCCTCGACCAGCACTCGGAACATATCACCGTGCACACCGGGCAGAATTATCACGAAAGCCTGAGCGATATTTTTATAAGAGATTTGGAAGTGCGAGCGCCGAACGAGCATCTGGGAATAAAAACAAAAACATTCGGCGAGCAGATCGGGCAGATTTTATCAAAAACCGACGAGGTTTTGGAAAAACACAAGCCCGAACGGATTTTGATTTTAGGCGATACAAACAGCGCTCTTTCGGCAATCATCGCGGCGCGGCGCGGAATCCCGGTTTTTCATATGGAGGCGGGAAATCGCTGTTATGATGATCGCGTCCCGGAGGAAGTAAACCGCCGTATAATTGACCACTCCAGCGCTTTTTTGCTGCCTTATACCGAAAGAAGTAAAGAAAATCTTGTGCGCGAGGGAATCGAGCGGGAAAGAATTTTTGTCACGGGAAATCCGATCAAGGAAGTTCTGGATGTTTTCGGGCAGAAAATTGAAAGCAGTCCGGCGCTTGAAAATCTTTCGGTAAAACCGTTCGATTATTTTTTGGTCACGCTCCACCGGGCGGAAAATGTAGATTTGCCGGAAAGACTAAACAAAATATTGCAGGGTTTTACAAAGGTAGTCGAAAAATTTCAGAAAAAAATGCTGATTAGCGTGCATCCTCGGACGGCGGAGAAGTTGTTAAAATTCGGCTTGAAGCCCGGGTCTGATAAAATAGCGCTTCTGGAGCCGCTAGGATTTTTTGATTTTGTTAAATTGGAAAAAAACGCGCTCGCGGTTCTGACCGACAGCGGAACGGTTCAGGAAGAATGCGCGATTTTCGGAACGCCTAACGTAACCGTGCGCGACGTGACTGAAAGACCGGAAACGATTGAATGCGGCAGCAACA
>DATHTS010000024.1:0-9810 GCA_035462935.1 Pyrinomonadaceae bacterium | reverse complement strand
CCCGGCAAAAAGATTTCTATTTTATTTTGGAGTGAAAGTTAGAAAATCTCTGTTTTTACGGTTCTGATTGGTTTCCAATCTTCTTTTTTAGTTGAAAGAGAGTCCCGTCGTTTTCGAGGTTTTCCCAGACGATTTTAGCTTTGATAAGCGCCGCCCGCGATTTTATATTGACGATGCCCCGACCTTTGGAAACGATTTCAGCAGGATTAAAAAATGTTCCGTCGTCCTTGATATTCAAAACAAACTCATTTTCCGGCGAAACATCAATTTCCATCTCCACAAACCCCGCGTCCGAATGCCGTTTGATGTTGGTCAAAACTTCCTGTACGATGCGGTAAATCTGAATCTGCGCGTTGGGCGGAAAGTTTAGTTTTTCCTCCGCGTTTTCGGCGGCTGAGAACCGGTAATTTTCAATCGTGTCGCTCAGGAGAAATTCGAGCGCGGCGACGAGCCCGACGTTTTCCAGCACCGACGGGCTTAAATCTTCGCAGATGCGGCGGATTTCCGTCGAGACCGATTCGATTTCCGAGCGAAATTCGCCGGTTTCCGAAGGCAGTTTGTCCGACATCATCATCAGGTTTCGCAGATCGGCAAGCGTCTGGTCGTGTAAATCCCGCGCGATGCGCTTGCGCTCGCGCTCGGCTTCGCTCGCCAGATCGAAACGGGCGGCGGCAAGCTGGCGGTTTTTTTGCGAGATTTGGCGGCGCTCGATGATTACCAGAATCAAAGCGACCAAAGCTATGGCGAGCAAAATGCCGAGTGCGGTCGCCGTCCAGGGAAACGGCGAGCGGGCAACGGAAAATCTGATCATCAAAGGCTCGGACGCGAGCAAATCCTTATTAAAAGCGCGGGCTTCGATTGTGTATTCGCCGGAAGATAAATCCTCGGGGGAAAATTGCGAATCGCCCGACAATCTCTTTTCGAGAATTTCGCCTTTCGCGTTTTTCAGCAGAAAAGCGTATTGAAATTGTTCGGGAAACGTCCGGCTGCTCAAGCCCCCCACCTCGACGAGAATCGATTTTTGCGGAAAGGCGAGTTTGATTGTTTCGTCTAATTCCTGAGCTTGATACAAACGCTGTCCAAGAACGCGCATCGGGATAATTTTCGGCTGAATCGCGCTCGGCGCGTAGCTGACAACGCCGCGATTCGTGCCGATGAGCAGGCGGTTGTCAACGGGAAGAATCGAGAAAATCTGCTCCGACGGCAATCCCTGCTCGACGCTTAAATTGGTTGAAATCCAGCCGAAATTTTCGTCAAATTTGGCGTGAAAAAGCCCTCCTCCAAGCGTCGCCGCCCAAAGATCCGCGCCTAAAATTACAGCGTCGCGCACGACCTGATCGGCAATCAGGCTTTGCAGTTCCCCGTTTTGAAAGCGAAAAAGCCCGCGCTCGGAGGCAAACCATAAATCATTTTCACTGCCTTTGGCGATTTTCCAGATCGCCGCGTTTCGCAAAACTTCAAGCGCTTTTTCCTGCCGCGTTTCATTTCCTTCAACTACAAAAACGCCGTCTCTCGCCGTGCCGACCCAAAGCCTTTCGCCGGCGGCAAAAAGCGCGGTCGGCGCGTCGTTGGTGAAAATCCGCGCCCCGTTTTCGATTTCGACGACGCCAAGCCCGTAAATTGCCGCGTAAGTTTTATTTTGAAAATTTACCAGCGCCCGCGTGTCGCCCTCCAAAACTTCTTCTCCTTCGATTGTCAAAACGCCGTCCGCTGTGGCGAAAAGCGGTTGATTGGCGGGATTTTCGATGATGTCGTAGACGACTTTTGCGGAAAAATCTTCCGATTCCAGCCAATTTCCTTCGGAAAAGGAAAACAAGCCGCGGTTTGTTCCCGCAAAAATTTGCCCGCCGCTCGCTTTAAAAAGCTTCCGCACGAAATTGCTGTTGCCGTTCTCGGAAAGCGTCTGATTAAACGGGCTGGAACGATCGAAACGGCACGCGCCGCGGTTTGTTCCGACCCAGACTACGCCCTCGCGGTCAACAAAAACCGAGTAAATTCGATTGGAGCGCAGCCCGCCCGCCGTGTTTCCGAAGGTAAAATGTTCAGCCTGCCGCTCGCCTTGAAAATAAAACAGTCCACTCGTTTCCGTTCCGACCCAAACGCCGCTGTTTCGGTCAGGCTCGACCGCCAGAACATTTCCCAGCCCCGTTCCGAGCCGGAAAAAGCGCGAAATATCCTGAAGCAAAAAAAATCCGCTTCCGCCAAGGTCGGTGTCCGCGCCGAGCCAGACGTTTCCGTTCGCATCCTGCGCCAGAGCGTTGATGAAAAAGGGGCGCGGGCGGCTGAAGGTTTCGGAAACCTGATCGTTTTCGACCAGCAGAATGCTCCGGCTGCGCGTTCCGGCGATGAGATTTCCGCCAATTTCGGCGAATCCGGTAATTTTCACGGGATTTCCGCTGCCGTCGCGCAGAGGTTCGCGCGGGATGCGCTCGACGTTGAATGAATTTTCGTTCTCGCCTTGCGCGGCGGCGTAAATCTCTCCCCGATTGGTCGCCAGCCAAATTTTGTCTGAGATAAAAATTGACGTAACGCCTGAGTTTTTCGTCTCTTCGATGAGCCGAAATCTTTCGCCGTCAAAGAAAAAGGCGCCGTTTTCCGTGCCGATCCACAGCCGACCGTTTGGCGAAATTTCCAGCGCGAAAACTCTGTTCGTTTCCCCGTTTCCCAGCCCAACCGTCTGCACGCGCCGCCCGTCAAACCGCGCCAAACCGTTGTCCGTGCCAAACCACAAAACGCCGTCCGGCGTTTGAGCAATCGCCCGCACATTATCCGAAGGCAAGCCGTTAAAAAGCGTAACCGCGCCCCATTGATGAAAGTTTTGCGGAGAAGGAATTTCCTGCGATTTTACGGCTGTGAGGAAAAGAGATAAAACCAGGAATTTAACCGCGAAGAAACACGAAGTAACACGAATTTTTTTGAAATTTGAAATTTGAAATTTGAAATTTGAAATTTTCCTTTTAAATCTGTGTCTATCTGTGTTCATCTGTGGTTAATTTTCTTTCTCAAAACGCAGCCGGTCGCGCTCGATCCATTCGATTAATTCAGCCTCGGCTTTTTCGATTTCGTCCGCGTTTATCAGACCGCGTTTTAAGGCTTCGCTAAAGGCTCGCGTGCGGGGATTGTAGGCGAGTTTATCATATTTTTCATTCTCCGTCCCGGCAGAATCTTCGGGAAAAAGTTTTTCATAAAGCGTCGCCAGACGGCTTTCCACGCCGCGCAAGCTCAGGCTGCATTTTCGCGCAATCGCCCAATTTGATAAACCGAGCGCCAGGAAACGCAGAGCTTCGGCTTCAAATTCGGTGAGCAGCGGGCGCTGAAACGAATCCTTAAAAGCCGGGTCAATCATATCCGCGCCGTCTTCCAAAACGGCGGCGACAAAGCGCAGGAATCTCTGTTCGGGATTGTTTTTGTGAATAAACCCGTAAGTCGGCTGCGGTTTTATAGAGCGCACGATTTTGCGAATCTCATTTATATAAATCTCGTGGGGAAACTGCGTCCAAAAAATAATTCGCGCCCGTGGAAACTCGCGCCAAATCGCCCGCGCCGCTTTCACGCCCGACATCTCCGGCATCTGAATATCGAAAATGCACAGCGTCGGACGCCGTTCGAGCGTAAGTTTAACCGCCGTCTCGCCGTCGTCAGCCTCGATTATCGGCGCGTGGTCGGAAAATTCCCGTGTAAGCAGGTCGCTCAAATAATGTCGCTGCGCATTGTTGTCCTCGGCAATTAAAATAGACATATTAGATGCTTTTCTCGACATAAGGATGAGAATTGCGTTGTTTAAGTTTATTTCCGTTTAATTTATAATGTGATTACCCGAAAAAGGCAAGGGTATTTTTTCGATACGCATCGGGAAATAAGAATCGTCAAAGATAAACCGTGAAAAATAAATGAAAAAGAGCAAACGAAAGGGCTCAAAGAAACGCGGCGGCTTTCTGAAATCGAAATACTTCGTCTGAAAACCGCTCGCAATGTAAAAAGGTATAGTTTTTGCTTTTTATCTTTGCTGATAGAAAAGTGTATGGCGTTGTTACACACGCCGGGTAAAAAATTTTGAAAGGAGAAACAATATGCTTTGGACAATTATCGTAATTCTATTGGTTTTATGGTTGTTGGGATTTGCGACTTCCGCAGTCGGCAACTTAATCCATATTTTGCTTGTCATCGCTTTAGTTGTAGTTATCCTGCAGCTTGTGCGAGGACGCAGAGTCTAGATTTATTGACGAACAATGTTATTTCCGTTTAGAGTCCACGCTTGCGGCGTGCCAAGCCGTTGCGCTCGCGCGGGCGGGGCAGACTGAAGTTTGGACTCTGAACAATTGAACGGAGGCGATAGCGACCTGCCGATGAGGCTGACGCTATCGCTTTTTATTCTGACTTTATGGAAAGAAAGCGGACGGAACAGGTTTATCGCCGCTGGAGCCAAACCGGGCAAATGTAAAACCGCCTGAGCTTTTTACGACATACCAATTGGCGTCCGCCGGTCGCCAAAGAGCTAAATCCGCTTTTCCGTCGCCGTCGTAATCACCCGAAACCGGAATATCTCCCGGCGCTCCGAAAGGAGCGGAATAAAAGCTGAAATCTTCGCTTCGCAAGACATACCATTCGCCGTCTGCCGGGCGGAAGAATGCGATATCCGTCTTCCCGTCTCCGGTGTAATCGGCGGGAACCGGCTTGTCAGCGGCTGTTCCGAATTGAAATGCGCGGTTTCCGCCGTCCAAACTCCTCAAAAGCCACCATTCTCCCGCTGCCGGACGATAAACTGCCAGATCGGCTTTTCCGTCTCCGTCATAATCGGCTGGAAGAGGAACGTCGCCTGACGCGCCGAATTGTTGTATGGCGACTCCGCCAGAGCTTTTCAGGATATACCAGGTTGCTTCCGCAGGTCGGAAGACGGCAATGTCAGTTCTTCCGTCGCCGTCGTAATCGGCGGGCGCTGGAATATCGCCTTCGCCGCCGAAGGGAGCCGAGTAAAAGCTGGCGTTTTCGCTTCTCAGGATAAACCATTCTCCCGAAGAAGGACGGAAAAATGCAACATCGGTTTTTCCATCGCCGGTATAATCGGCGGGAACAATCTTGTCCGAGGATAAACCGAACTGGAAAGCGCGGTTGACTCCGTCGGAACTGTGCAGATACCACCATTCCCCGACCGACGGGCGAAAGACGGAAAGATCGGTTTTCCCGTCTCCGTCAAAATCCGAGTTGGAAAAGCGGGTTAAAGACGGTTTCCAGGTGGGACTGTATTTTCTTAAATTACTGTCGGTGATTTGTCTGCGCCCGCTCCCGTCAATATTTACGGTATAAATGTTCCCGGAAACGCCGCCGCGCAGATAAGCGATGCGCGTTCCGTCAAGCGACCAGGCGGGACTGTTCTCGCGCTCGTTTTCGGCAGTTAATCTTCTGAGGTTTGTTCCGTCAATCCGCACCAGATAAATGCGCGGCTCGGAACCGTTTGAACCGACAAAAACTATCTCGCTGCCGTCAGGCGACCAATCCGGTTCGTCTTCGGAAATAGTCGAAGTCGAATTGGTAATCCTCTTCGCATCCGATCCGTCAGGATTCATAGTAAAGATTCTTCCGTTGCGCGCAAAAGCGATTTTTGTCCCGTCGGGCGACCAGTTCGGGTTGTAATTCCCGGTCGTGGTATTTGTAATTCGCTGAATTCCGCTGCCGTCTGAATTAACGGTATAAATATTCGCTCCGCCGCCTTCATAACCGACGAAGACGATTTTGCCGCCGTCAGGCGACCAATCAAAATCGCCCACTGCCATACTGCCGACTATTCTCTTATTGTTGCTTCCGTTAAAATCCATAACATAAAGTTGGAAGTTACCGGATGTCCCTGATATGTAGGCGAGTTTTCGCCCGTTCGGCGACCAAACCGGGTGCATCTCGCTGGCGCTTGTTGTAGTTACTCGCTCCAACCCGAAACCTTCGTCATCAATATTAAATATCTCGGTCTGGCTTTCGGTAAACGAGTTTTCGCGGGCAAATGTGATGTAGTCAATTTCATACGGCAATCGAAAAGCTGTAAAATCCCCGGTCTGGTTGGAATTAAGACTCGAAAAAGAACGGTTTGGAGGCGTAAAGCCGAGACCCGCGAGAAACGGCGTTACCTGATAATTTCCGTCCGCTCCGGCGTCAAACAAATAACGACCTTCCGAATCCGTCGCGGTCGTTTGATTTTCCGAACCGGCTAAAATCATCGCCGCGCCGACCACCGGATTGCCGTTTCGTAAAACCTGCCCTGAAATCGTAAAACCTTCGCGGGCGGTAAAATCAGCCTGCAAATTGCCCGTTACGTTATTAAACGTTTGCTGCCGCGGAGCAAAAATGTAGCCGCCGAGAGCCGGGCGCACCGTGTAATTTCCATGTTTCGGAACGGTGAAAGAGAAATTTCCGCCGCTGTCGGTAACGGTCGAGCCGGTTTGCGAGCCGGTTAAATTGACCGTTACATTCGCCAGAGGGTTTTGTTGAAAAGTAATTCTGCCCTGAATCGTGTAAGTTACATAAACCGCAGTGAAATCTAAAACTTCATCTCGATTAAGCGATGAAATTGAATGATTCGCCGGAGTGAAATCATATCCGAGCTTTTGCGGAACGAGCGTAAAACCATCGTTTTCGGCAACATTCGGAAATATATATTTTCCAAGCCCGTCCGATTCCGCCGTCAAAACGCTGCCGCCGTTTAAAGTTAAATTAACGCCTTGAATCGGTTTGCCGGTTTCATCGGTGATTCTGCCCTTCACCGCCCACGACGGATCAAATCTGGCGACGAAAAGGGACGTATAGGTTTCGGGAGTTCGAGAATAAGCGCCCGGAGTAGTCGGGAAATCCGGCGTTGACGCTTCGCCGGTTACGAACGCGCTGCCGCCCGAACTAACGGCAATGCCGAAAGTCGCCTCTTCAAAGGAAAATCCGCGATTGACATCTCCGCCAAAAAGGGTTGAATAAATCAAATTCGTTCCGTTCGGACTTATTTTAGAAATGAATACATCACCTCCTCCGACGGCGCAGTTAGCATGAATTGTGCCTTGCAGGCGCGTATCCGGCTCCAGCCGCATGCAGCTGCCTCTGCCGAAAAATCCCTCGTTATAAAACGTCCAATTATCGCCGCCGTCGGTGCTGCGGAAAATGCCCGGCACAGTATTATCATTAAGCCCGCCGATTAAGTATAAGGTCGAAGCGGAAAACGGGTCCGGTGTTAAATTATTAGCTATTTGAGGGAGCTGCATTTGTGTCCAGCTATCGCCGTTATCGCTGCTTTTAAAGGTTCCGCCTCCGGTTCGGGCATAAACCGTGTGCGGCTCTCGCGGGCTAATAACGACGAATTGAGCATATTCGCCGCTTATTCCGTTCGACATTTTCTGCCAGGTCGCGCCGCCGTCAAGCGAGCGGTGAATACCGCCTGCGGAATACGCTTGAGCGATAAAAACTATCGAAGGATTTGCCGGATTAACGGCAAAATCCTGTATCGCCCAAAGCGCCTGCGTGGTAATTCTTACCCAGTTAGCGCCGCCGTCAACCGTTTTGTACGCGTTCTGGAAATTCGCCGCGTAAATTATCTGTGGATTTGCCGGAGAAACAATAAGCCTGATGATCGGGTCGCTTCCCAACGTAAATTGGCTGAAAACGCTCCAGGTCGCGCCGCCGTCTTTGCTTACCGCAACTCTCCCGTTGTAATGTCCGGTCGGTTCACGAAAGCCGAGATAGATTTCATTCGGGTCTTGAGGATTGTATTCAATCGAATTATAAGACTGCGCCGCCGGAACGGAAGCGACTTTTTCCCAAGTATCGCCGCCGTCGGAGGTTTTCATTACGCCGTCATTCGTTACGGCAAACATCCTGAGCGGATCGGTCGGGTGGAAAGCAAAATCAAAGATGCTTGAAAGAAGATCGGTATTAAAATTCGACCAGCTCGCACCGCCGTCAGAGCTTCGGAAATACTGGCTTTTACTTTTTATAGAGCGCACCTGCGGGAAATTACTCGAATTGGTTAATCCCGTAACGTAAATATTTCCTTCTTCATCCAAATCAACGTCTTGAATCTGATCGCTCTCTCTTCCGCCCAGATAAGTCGAAAAAAGAACTTGGCTGCCGCCGGATGAAAATTTACTTATAAATGCTTCGCCTTGCCCTTTAGCGTCCGCCTGCAAAGCATTGGCGACGGGAAAATCCGTCGAATGCGTCGAACCGACGAGAACGATGTTAGAATTAGCGTCAACCTCGACGCTGTTTCCATTGTCATATCCCGTGCCGCCCCAAAAAGTCGAGAACAAGAGCGAATTGCCGGAAGGCGAGAATTTTGTCAAAAAGGCATCATTATCCCGGAGAGTTGATTGCAGCGCGTTTACCAGCGGAAAATCTGTTGATTGAGTTCTTCCGGTTACGATCAGACTTCCTTCCTTATCCGCCGTCATCCCGTTCACCCAATCAAAACCGTTTCCGCCTAAATACGACGAAAACTGTATCGTTTCACCACCTGAAGCAATTTTAGCGACGAATCCGTCTTCCGCCAGATATTCTTTTCCTTCGGAACTGTGTTTTGTTTGAACGGCGTTTACGGTCGGAAAATTAAAAGATTTCGTCGTTCCGCCGACATAAGCGTTGCCTTCGGAATCAACCGCCAGCGCGTAGCCGTATTCGTAATCGCTGCCGCCGATAGTGGTTGAAAAAACGAGCGAATTGCCGCTCGGATTCAACTTGAAAACAAAAGCGTCCTCTAATGTATAATCCGGTCCGGCGCCGACAAATATTCGGTCGGCGATCATTGGGCTTTCGACAATCGAAGTGATACTGCTCGACCACATACCTGTCTGAGCGCGGCTCCAGGTCGCGCCGCCGTCGTTGGAACGAAAAAAACCGCCGCGAAGAAGCCCAAGATAAATTTGCGAAGAATTTGTTCGGCTGACGGCAATCGCTCCGATTTCTCTTGTCTGAAAAGGAGCAGTAAAAATCGGAGACCAATTTGCACCGCCGTTCACTGTCTTGAATACAACATTCGAACTGTAAAAATTTCCCGCTACCGTATAGACGATTGAGGGATTGTTCGGGTCAATAGCCAGTTTACGAATAACATTTGAATTTTCGCCGCTGAAACCGGTATTGACCGCCGACCAATTAGCGCCTCCATCAGTTGATTTATACATTCCCTGATTCATCGTTCCGGCATAAACGATTGAAGAATTTTGCGGATTAACCGCTAAAGCCGTAACATTAACGTTCGATGGCAATCCGGTATTAAAGCTCGCCCAGGTCGCGCCGCCGTCGGTTGATTTTCTCACGCCGCCGTTTCCGGCTAAATAAATAACATTTGAATCCTTCGGGTCGAAAACAATCGCTGAAATTCCTGAGCTTGTAAACGCTCCGCTCACCAGCGCCCAGGTATTTCCCCCGTCATTCGAACGATATAAAACGCTCGACGTAGGCGAAACATAAACTTGGAGCGAATTTGTCGGATTTACGGCAATTGTCTGAATAAAGGAAGAAACGGGCAAATTATTGGTAATATTCACCCAATTTTTCCCGCCGTCCGCGCTTCGATAAACACGATTTTGCGCCGCCGCGTAAAGCAGATTTTCGTCCTGATGCGAGGGAGCGATTTGATAAATCTGAAAATCTTCAAAATCATTGTCGTTCGACCAGCTATCCGCCGCATTCGCGCTGACATAAAAGGCGCTTTTTCCCTTCACCGCATTAACGGCGGGAAAATCTCTCGAATGGGTCGAACCGGCAACGACGATATTGCCTTGGGGATCGAGTTTTACGGCTCTTCCCGTTTCCGAATTGTTGACCCCGCCAACTCTGGTC
>DATHTS010000023.1:0-7461 GCA_035462935.1 Pyrinomonadaceae bacterium | reverse complement strand
TAGGAGAAAAATAAAAACTTGGTCGGCATTAGAAATCATTGCAATAAGAAAAGGCTTTATAAATATTATTAGAATTCGACCGATTTAATTTTCATTTTTATTGATTTGATTTCGATTGCCATTTAAAAAGGAGGAAAAATGCAAAATCAAACCTTGGCAATGCAAAACAGACAGCAATTAACCAAAAAAATAGATTACCTGCAAAAGGTAACGGTCGCGCTTCTCGACGAAGTCAAATCGCTTAATTCTCTTAAAACAGTTGAGGTTGAAAAGGGAATAACTCTCGAAGAAGTGGTTTTAAATTTTGAGATTAAGTTAATAAAACGCGCCCTCGAACAAACAAAAGGCAATAAAAAGCGGGCGGCACGCCTGCTAAATGTTAAATACTCAACCTTCTGCGCAAAGGTTAAGCGTTACAACATCCAGTCGGAAAGGTGGGAAAACACCCTGAGTTTGCAAAAGTGAACATTACAAACCGAAAGCTCCAAAAAGGCGGCATAAATAAACAAATTATAAACAATTCGCCGTTTTGAACCTTGCGGGTTCTCTTTTGCAAAAATTTCATACCCGGTGAATGCCTCGATCATTCATCAACCCTATGTGTCATACAAAACCGGAATTCATTTACCGGTCAAAGGAGTAATAATTATGAAAAATGCAATCTTAATTCTAATAATCGCAGTTTTCTTTTCTGCGACCGATACGCTGGCGCAAAACCAATCCAAACCTGCAAATTCTGCAAAGAAAGGATATGTTCCGTTAATAATTTCCGATGAAGCCAAAACGAGTTTAGGAATTTCTTCGGAAATAATCGCTCTAAATAATTCGGCGGTGGCAGAGGCAATTCAAGGAAACCATCAAAGCGCGATTGCCTCTTTCCGAAAAGTTATTTCCCGGTCTCCGCATCTGGCTCAAGCCCATTTTAATTTGGGAATAACATTAACCTATGCAAAGCAGATGGAAGAGGCGGTAAGAGTTTTGAAAAATCTGATAAAAATAAAACCCGATTATGCTCTCGCACACGCCGCGCTGGGAGAAGTTCTTTATAAAAACGGTTTGCTGGATGAAAGTATTTACAGTTTTCGTCAGGCGCTAAAACTCGACCCGAACGATGTAGTAATAATGGTTCATCTCGGCGCTTCGCTTTTTGAAGTCAAAAATTATGAAGAGGCTTTAGACTTGTTTGAAAAGGCTTTGAAGCTAAAACCTGATTTTGTCAGCGCGGTTAATAATCGCGGGGTTGTCTTTCAAATACTTGGTAAACATAAACAAGCAATCGCCGATTTCCGCCGCGCAATTGCCCTGGATCCAAACTATTCCGAAGCGCGCAACAATCTCGGTGTTTCCTTAAATCAGACGGGAAAGAAAAAAGAAGCCCATCAGGAGTTTTTGGAAGCGGTAAGATTGCGACCCGATTGGAATTACGCGATTTACAATCTGGCGGTTAGTTTTATTGAATTGGGAGACCGAAAATCAGCCCGGGAGCAGTTGAATGCGTTAAATAAAATTGATGAAAGTTTAGGCGCAAAAGTTAAAGAGCTTTTATGGCAAAAATATGTAATCAATGCGGCGGATTTTGATGGAAATTAGGCTCTTTTTGAAATTCAAATGAAGAAGTCGCACTACTTCATTTAAACCAAGAATCAAATTGTTCGTTGTTTAGAGTCCATGCTTCAGCATGCTTTTGCCAAACAAAGGCAAACTAAAGTTTGGACTCCGAACTATAGCTTGATTTTTCCGAATATTTAAACGGGACGCTTTTAAAGATGAAATTAATAGCTGTCCAAGGATTACTGTGTCTCAATCAATATGAAATATTCTTTAATTTATATTTGTCTTTTTGCCGTTTTCTGTCAGGCGCAAACCACTAAAATTGATCCGGTAAAACTTTCTCGACTGCTGGAGCGCGGGCAGGAAACTAATAGCGATGCAATTATTGTCATTCAGGACAATAAAATTTTAGCCGAAGAATATTACGGCAAACCCAAAGGAGCGGTTTATATAGCTTCTGCGGGGAAATCTTTGACGGCTTTGGCGATTGGGAAATTAATGGTTGAAGGTAAAATCAAATCGCTTGATCAACCCGTAAGCGATTTCTATCCTGAGTGGCTGCAAGGCAACAAAAAACTAATCACAATCCGAATGCTGCTTAATCACACATCCGGTATTCAAAACATTTCAAACGCAAGCGTCGAAATCGAACGAAAAATGCCGCCCGTTAACCCGATTAAACTTGCTCTCGCGGCAGAACTTTCCAATCCTCCCGGAACTAATTGGAGTTATAACAACAAAGCCGTCGCTCTTCTTGGCGGAATTGTCGAAAAAGCTTCGGGCAAACGAATGGACGTTTATTTTGAAGAAGCGTTTTATAAACCGATGAACATCAGCCAGTACGACTGGATACGCGACGAAGACGAAAATCCGGTCGCTTATGGCGGACATTTAATTGAACCGATGGGATTTGCAAAATTCGGTTTGCTTATGCTCAATAACGGGCAGTTTGAAGGAAAGCAAATTTTGAGTCGTTCGTTTGTTGAAGAAGCATTCAAACCGAGCCAGCCGTTTTTTACCGCCAACGGATTGCTTTGGTGGCGCTACCCAAAATGGTCAAAAAGCGTGATTGATTCTGAAAGGTTCGTTCAAATGCGAAAGGACGGCATCAGCGAGGAGTTTCTGCGAAAGATTCAGCCGCTCGAAAATATCACTTTTGAAACGAATGAGGATTATAATGCCGCCCTTGAAAAAGCTCTCGGAAAGGATTGGCAGCAGCAAGTCAACAAAGCGCTCGAGAAGACAGACTACGGGTTACGAAAGAGAATATTTAGCGATGAGATTATCGGATATTACGCCACAGGATTTCGCGGAAATTACCTGCTGATTATGCCAAAGGAAAAACTCGTTGCTCTGCGCGTTGTAAGAAACGATGCTGATTATAATTGGAAAACTGACGGCTTCCACGACTTTTTGGAATTAGCGGCGGGATTAACCGGTCAAGCAGTTTCAGCGCCGCCGGTTAGATAAATTTCAATTCGTAATTTAAATTCCATTTCCTGCTGCCACTTCCAAAATTGGACGACGCGCCATCAAATTCTCCCTTTTCATACTTCTAAAAACTGTGATTTTATTAACCTGCAAAAGAATGTAAAATATTTTTTTGTCTGCAAATAAAATCATGCTCAAAATAGAAAATTATATTGGCGGGGAATTAGTAAAACCTGTTTCAAACAATTATCTCGATAATTACAATCCGGCGACGGGCGAAATTTACAGCCTGATTCCCGATTCGGACGAAAAAGATGTCGAAGCGGCGGTCGAAGCGGCGCGTCAAGCTTTTCCCGTTTGGTCGAAGATGAGCGCCGAAGCGCGGCACGATATTTTAATGCGTGTTTCTGCTTTAATTGAAAGAGATTTGGATTCTCTGGCGGAAGCCGAAAGCGTGGATAACGGGAAGCCGAAAACGCTGGCAAAGCAAGTTGACATTCCGCGAGCGGTTTCAAATTTCAAATTTTACGCGACCGCCGCGATGCATTTTTCATCGGAAGCTCATGAAACCGTCGGGCAGGCGATAAATTACACGCTTCGACAGCCGCTCGGCGTGGTCGGATGTATCTCGCCTTGGAATCTTCCTCTTTATCTTTTCAGTTGGAAAATCGCGCCCGCGCTCGCCGCCGGCTGCACGGTCGTTGCGAAGCCTTCGGAAATTACGCCGATGACTGCCTTTTTGTTATCAAAAATCTGTATCGAAGCCGGCTTGCCCGCCGGAGTTCTTAACATCGTGCACGGTTTAGGCGGAAAAGCGGGCGCGGCGATTGTTCAAAACAAAGACGTGAAAGCGATTTCCTTCACGGGCGGCACAAAAACCGGAGAGTGGATCGCCCGCGAAGCCGCGCCGAAATTCAAAAAGCTCTCTCTCGAACTCGGCGGCAAAAACCCGAACATCATTTTCGCCGACTGCGATTATGAAGAAATGCTTTCGACGACGATTCGCTCGTCATTCGCCAATCAGGGGCAAATCTGTCTGTGCGGCTCGCGGATTTACGTCGAAAAACCGTTGTATGAAAATTTCTGCGGCGATTTTGTCGAACGAGTTAAAAAATTAAAAATCGGCGATCCGCTCGATGAATCAACTAATGTCGGCGCGGTCGTTTCAAAGCCGCATTTGGAAAAAATCCTTTCCTACATTGATCTGGCGCGGGAAGAAGGCGGCGCGATTTTAACCGGCGGCAGCCAAGTCAAACTCGAAGGCAGATGCGCGAACGGCTATTTTATCGAGCCGACCGTCATCGAAAATCTTTCCCACGAATGCCGCACCAATCAGGAGGAAATTTTCGGTCCGGTCGTGACGATTCAGCCTTTCGATTCGGAAGAAGAAGTCTTAAATTACGCGAACAGCGTCGAATACGGCTTGTCGGCAACCGTCTGGACGGAAAATCTCTCGCGGGCGCATCGGGTTGCGGAAAAATTGGAAAGCGGAATCGTTTGGGTGAACACCTGGCTTTTGCGTGATTTGCGAACGCCCTTCGGCGGAATGAAAAGTTCGGGCGTCGGGCGCGAAGGCGGTTTTGAGGCTTTGCGATTTTTTACCGAAGAGAAGAATGTTTGTATTAAGATAAATTATTAAACTATGAAAGTAATTTGCCTAAATTTAGGATTACTGTTTATTTTAATTGTTATTTTTTTTGTTTTTGGGTGTTTCTCAAATAATTCAAGTCCAAATAATTTGACTAATAAAAATTCTATGGATAACCAGACGAATTTTAACGAATCCGTTGTTGCTAGAGTTAAAGTTACACAGACAGGAAAAATTTATCTGAATGAGAAACCTGTTTCTTTGATGGAATTGAAGAAAGCTTTCGCTCAACTCAAAAGAGAAAATGGTGTGGTTTGGTATTATCGTGAAAATCCTCAGAGCGAACCATCTTCAGAAGCTACTTCTGTAATACAAGCTATTATTGATGCAAAATTGCCAGTTCAATTATCAAGCAAGCCTGATTATTCAGATTTTGTTGATATAGAAGGCAAATCAAATCCTATAAATAAATAGCTATCTCTATCTTTTTGTTATAATTTCTTTGAGGTTAAATTTATGACAATCACGATTGATTTACCTTCTGAAGTCGAAGCGAAAATTAAAACGCAGGCATCACACGACGGCGTTGAGGTGGAAGATTACGTTAAAACACTTATCGAAGAAGCCGCAAAAAGGCGCGAACGAATTGAAAAACTGGCGGAAAAATCCTTTGATGAGATTCTAGCCCCTATTCGGCGGGGCTTTCAGGAAAGCGGAATGAGCGAAGACGAAATTATGGAGATGTTTGAGGAAGCACGCGAGGAAGTTTGGCAGGAAAAGCAAAAGGCAAATGAATCGAAATAAAAATCTTTCCGCTGTTTTCGATTGTATGATTTTTCTGCAAGCGGCAATTAGCGAAAAAAGCCCGGCAGCGGAAATTTTTCGACAAGTTGAAAGAGATAATGTTTTGCTATTTGTCGGCGATGAAATTTTAGCGGAAGTGCGCGAGGTTCTCAACCGCCCGAAGATTCTTGCCAAAAATCCGCATTTAACGATTGAATATGTCGAAGCATTTCTCAGTCGGGTTTTGAAAAAAGCTAAGTTAATAAAGAAAATCCCAAAGCGTTTTGAGTATCCACGCGACCCGAAAGACGAAAAATATATCAATCTCGCTGTCGAAGCAAAAGCCGATTACATCGTCAGCCGCGATAATGATTTACTTGATTTGATGACAGGGACGGATATTGAAAGCAAAGAATTTCGGCAACGCTTTAGACCACTGAAGATTATCGAACCGCTTGAGTTTTTGAAGATCATTCAAGAAGATTCTTCGTTAATTCAGTAAATTATTTTCAAAGAGAAAAATGTTTGTATCAAGATAAATTATTGAGGTTAAATTATGCGATACTCTTTGCTTCTAGTCGCGGCACTTATCTTTTTTGGTGTTTTCGAACTAGCCGCACAAAAGGTAAATCCATCAAGCAGCAAATCTATTTCTCTACATTTACCGGAAGGCGTTAATAGCGAAGGACTTCAAATTATTTATTCTATAAGCGGTTCTTTTGGCGGTTTTGGGGGTTTCGTCCGTATTGAAGAGAATATTCAGAGATATGAAATTCCGCTGGTTCACGAGGGAAAACCGGTCGAAAATTTGAGCTTAATTGTTTTTAGCCCTAATTATCAGTTGCAGGTCTTTGATTTCCCGTCTTTAGCCGGAATGCAGAAAAACATAAAGTTAAAGTTTGAGCCTCTGGAAACCGTTCCATTTGTTGGCAGGATTTTATTGCCGGATCAATTCGATGCAGAGGATTTGCAGATCAAGGTAAGTTACCTTCCAGTTTGGAAGTGCGAATTTTTCGGGTTGAAGGATTGTTTGCTTGGTCACCTACCAATTACATCCGTAAATTTAGAAAAGGATGGAAGCTTTAAAGTCAATTTGCCGGATTTTGCTCGCGACCCGACGATTTCTTCTTTTAAAGATAAGGGCGAATTTACATTTGCAGTGGTAGACAAAAGCGGAAAGAGTTTGTTCGGGCTGAAACTAAAAGATGATTCGAAAGGTTTCGGGAGAGTGAAAACCGCTTTGAATTATACGATTGAAATGGTTTTTATTCCGGAGAAGCTGGTAATAAACGAAGAAAATTCCATTCATTCTTCAAAAACGATGGTAATTTTAGGGGATTTGGCAAGAGAAATTTTATTGAAATTAAAATTTTTATGGTTGGCTTGAAAAGGGGAACTGTCCGGCTTGTTCCGCATATCGAAAATTGGCATCAATTGTTTGAAGAAGAAAAAGCCCGCTTGCAAAGTGCGATTGGCGAAAACGTTTTTGCAATCGAACATATCGGGAGCACCTCCATTTGCGGAATTTCGGCGAAACCTATTCTTGATATTGCAGTTGCGGTTGAAAAATATGCTGACGGCGAAAAATGCATAAAACCGCTGGATGATTTAGGTTATGAATATCGCGGCGCACACGGAATCGCCGGGCGGCATTATTTTGTCAAAGGCGAGCTGCGAACGCATCATTTGCATTTGGTCGAGATAAACAGCGATTTTTGGAGAAGCCATTTGCTGTTCCGCGATTATTTGCGGGAAAATCCTACAATTGCTAAAGAATACGATAATTTGAAAAAAGACTTGGCGAAAAAATACGCGGAAAACCGCGATGCTTATCTGGAAGGTAAAGCCGGTTTTATTGAAAATGTTTTGAGCGCGGCAGGGTTTGAGAGGACGGATTATTGATAAAAACGTTTGAATTAAAATAGTTTATTGAGCAGTGTTTATATATGTCAGACTTTATTCCCGGTCTTGAATTGAGCAAATTGTTTTATCTCGAAGCGGTAAAGCCCATTCTGGACGCGGATTTTTCGGCTTTGCGTTACAGCGCGGCGCTGACGGGAAGCGGTTCGGAAATTCTCGGCTTCGACGACGAGATGTCTTCCGATCAT
>DATHTS010000022.1:0-1836 GCA_035462935.1 Pyrinomonadaceae bacterium | reverse complement strand
CGCCCGCTCACGCAGGCGGTTCTGACCCGTACGAACTTGAATAACTCTAGGCAAATGTTCTAATAAAAACAAAAAGAGGCGGTTTTTCAACCGCCTTTGAATAAAGTAAATTTTTGTAGAAATTAATAAATCGAGAAACCGAAGTCAACTGTTTTGACGACCGTTACCCGCTGACCGTCTTTCATTTGTGGTTCAAAACGCATCTGCTTTGCCGCCGCGATTGCCTGTTCGGTTAAACCGTAGCCCAAACCGCTGACGGGCGAAACGCTGCCGATTTGACCGGAAGCGAGAAACTGGATTCGCAGACGAACCGTTCCCGTAACATTATTTTGCCGCGCTTCATCCGTGTATCTCGGTTTCGGCTTGAAGGTAATCGCTAAAGGCTTGGATTCTCCAACAGGTCTTGGCGGCGGTGGTTTTGTCGGTACTGCTACTCTGTTGCGACTACCGGCTCCGCTGCCATCGCCGTCACCATCGCCGTCACCTCTTCCGCTGCCGCTTCCCGAACCAATTCCGCTGCCTTGTCCGGTTCCACGCCCGGAACCTTGTCCGGTTCCTATTCCGGAACCTTGACCGCCGCCTCTTCCCATTCCGTCAGACGGGTCAAAGAATCTTGAATTCGGGTCACCATATGGTTCTTCGGTTTGTTTGGCTACGACTCTGCCTTGGGTTGCCGCAATCGGCTGCTTCAATTCAAAGTCCTTTTGAACAATAGTTTTGGTCGGATTAATGATAGGATTTTCAACTTGGGTGGCGAGCCTGCCTCGGGAAGTTGGGGTTTGCTCCTCGCGTCCGCCTCCGCCTCCGCCTCCGCCGTCATCATCTTTCAATTTCGGTTTCTCGGGTTCTTCGACATCCATCGGAACGTCATCAATAATAGGCATAATACCGAGAGTCTCTTGGTCAATCGCCGCTAAATCCAAATTCTTTTCATAAAGCGAATAAACGACGCCGGCAAGCGATAGAACAACCATAAAGATTGCCGAAGCGAAAAGGAGCGCGTTACGCTCTTTAACGTTTTTCTCTTCAATAACCGTTACGCTGAACGGCTCGTCAGCAACACCATCTTTATAAAATACCGGAAACGGCTTATTAAAATAATCGTCTGAAGCGGCTGGCTTCGGGGAAGTAAAAATCTGGGATTTTTCCGCCGGTTCAAATGATTCCGATTCTTCGGTAAATTCTTCATCTGCGGCTTCTTCCGCAAATTCATTATTTACCTGATCATCAATTTCAAGAATCTCTTCTTCATCATCGGAAAAAGCATATGGCTCATGACCGACACCGTTTTCCGCCCCGATTGTTGAAGGAGTCGAACTCTCAAATTGATTTACCTCAGAAGAAAGCTGCGGAGTCTCCACTGCGCCGACAGGTGCTTCAGCTTGGAGCGGGTTCATTTCGAACGCTCCAAGCTGCGATGCGCAGTTCGGGCAAAAATTAAACTTATCGGCGAAACTTTCTTCACACGAATCGCAATACTTAACTATCTTTCCCATTTTAGTAGCCTCTCAAATTTTCTATATTTATTACGCGAACATCGGATGTTAAGTTCATAGGAAATTTTAACCTAACATTTTTATGATTACAACATTTTACTAGATGCTTTAAGCGGTTGACCGAGATGCCTGTGGAAAACTAAACTTTTTTATAAGATAACGGCTGACAACTTTCAGGCAGGTTTTCGGCAACTAATGGTTTACTGTTCCAGAACGCTAGTAAAAGCTATGCGCTTTCAGCGCAAGACTTTAGTTTATTTCCGCTAGAATCTGTGTAAAATAGCGGAAGATGAAAGATAACCGGCACGGTCATCACACGATTACCCGATTGACCGCGCAT
>DATHTS010000021.1:0-3660 GCA_035462935.1 Pyrinomonadaceae bacterium | reverse complement strand
TGGCGTAATTTTCCTTGCCGAGAACTACTTTGACCGGCTCGCCCGAATCAACAACGATGGCTTCCGGTTCCTGCAAATCCGACAAATCAACCGCCACGACGCGCTTAGCGAGCTCGAATTCGCGCCATTCTTCCAGCATTTGCAAGTAAAGCTTGACGCGCTCGCGGTTATTTTTCGCGGCGTTTTCCGTTTTGTCTCTTTCCCATCCCTGCAAAACAAACGGCGGGCGCATTTCGGTTTTTCCGACTGCGGTTAAAATCACGCCGTCTTCATCCGCCCAAAAATCTCCGCCTTCGATTCGCACGACGGCAACCGGCTGTCTTTCAACCACATTCACGCGAACGCCGTCGGGCAAAACGCGCGAAACGGTCGCCGTTTTGACAAAACCGAGCTGCTCGACATTGCCGCGGATCTCGCCCAAATCCGCCTTCCAAACGCCGGATTTTTCCGTTTCGGAACGAACGATTTTTTCAACTTCGGCAGTCGAAACGCGGTTTGTGCCCTGAACTTCAACCTTCCTGACGTCGAAAAATGCCGAAGCCGTAACCGTTCGGTAGCCCATCAAAAACAGGAAGCCCAGACAAAAGACTATACACACGATAAAAAAGAGCGGAACGAAAAAATTAACGAAATTCCCGCTGCTCTTGCTGCCCCGCGCCGCCGACTTGCGCCGCGCTTTCGACGCCGAAGCTGTTTTTCGTTTGGTTGTTGATTTTTGTCTTGCCATAGTTGATTTCAGATTCCAAATATCAAATTCCAGATTGTGTTCCTTTTAATTTGGAATCTGGAATTTGAAATTTGGAATTTTTCAATACTTCTAAGATTTCATCAGAAAGCCGCGTAACGGTTCCCGCGCCCAGGGTGATTACCAAATCTCCTTCCTGCAAACCCGGACAAACTTTTTCCGCCGCGCCTTCCATTCCGTCAATATACTGCGCATTTTTATGCCCGTATTTCTTGATGTTTTCGGTCAAAATTTCCGCCGTAATGCCCGGAATCGGCTGCTCGCTCGCCGCGTAAATATCAAGCACGTAAAGCACATCCGCGTTGTTAAAACACAGCGCGAATTCTTCCATCAATTCCTGCGTTCGCGTGTAGCGATGCGGTTGAAAGACGACCACCGTGCGCCGCCCGCCCGAACCGGTTTTCGCCGCCGAAAGCGTGGCGGAAATTTCCGTCGGATGATGACCGTAATCGTCAACGACTGCAATTCCGTTAACTTCGCCTTTGAATTGAAAACGGCGGTTGGCGTTTTTGAAACCGGCAAAGGCTTCGGCAATTTTTTCAAACGGAATATCAAGCTCCAAAGCAACCGCCGTTGCCGCCAGCGCATTATAAATATTGTGTTTGCCGGGAACGGGCAGATTTATCTCACCTAAAATCTCTTCGCCTTTCCAGACTCTAAAACTGGAGCCGAATGAGTTGTTGTAATTGATATTGTGCGCCGAAATATCGGCTTGCGCAGTCATTCCGTAAGTTACGCGGCGGCGTTTTATTTTCGGAATAATAAGCTGTACATTCGGGTCGTCAAGACACAAAACCGTCGCGCCGTAGAAGGGAACTTTATTGACAAAATCCGTGAAACACTGCACGACATCGTCCATTCCCTTGTAAGATTCCATATGTTCCTTATCAATGTTGGTAACGACGGCAACCGTCGGGTAAAGCATCAAAAAAGAACGGTCGCTTTCGTCGGCTTCGGTAACAAACCAATCGCTTGTTCCAACCTGCGCGTTCGAGCCGAGCGTATCAACCACGCCGCCGACAACCGTCGTCGGATCAAAACCCGCGTGATTTAAAATTGTTGCTACCATAGAAGTTGTCGAAGTTTTCCCGTGCGTTCCGGCGACGGCAACGGCGTATGGCTTCAAAGTCATTAATTCCGCCAGCATCTCGGCACGAGGAATCACCGGAATACCTTTTCGTTTGGCAATGACGATTTCGGGATTGTCTTCTTTAACGGCGGAAGAATAAACGACAACATCGGCATTTCCGACATTTTCCGCCGCGTGTCCTTCGTAAATTTTTGCTCCGCACTTTTCGATGCGGTCGGTGTTTTTCGATTTCTTCAAGTCCGAACCCGAAACCCGAAACCCGAGATTGCACAAAACTTCGGCAATGCCGCTCATACCGATGCCGCCGATGCCGATGAAATGTATATTTTTAACGTGCCGAAACATTTTGATTTTGGATTTTGGATTTTGGATTTTGGATTTCGTGAAATCTTAAACCTCAAATCTAAAATCAACCTTTTCTCCTTGCTAGATCTTCAATAATATTTACGGTTACTTCTGCCGCGTCTTCTTTTCCTAACTTCTTCGCTGCTTGTTCCATTCGGCTGATTTTTTCGGGCGAACTTATCAAATCAATAATTTCGTTCGCTAAAGATTCACCGTTTAAATCCTTCTGCAAAATCATTCGCGCCGCGCCAGCGTTTTGCAATGCCTCAGCATTTTTGCGCTGATGATCGTCAGCCGCCGTGGGCAGCGGAATCATAATCGCCGCTTTTCCCGCCGCCGCAAGTTCTGCGCAAGTAGTTGCTCCGGCGCGGCTAACTATCAAATCCGTTCGGGCAAATTCGGAAACCATATCCGAAATGTAGCGGCGAACGTCTGCCTTTTCCCAGCCGTTTTCCGCGTAGCCGTTTTGCACCTTTTCAAAATCGAGTTCGCCCGTCTGATGCGTGATTTGCAGTTTTTCCTTAAAATCCTGCAAGTTTTTCAAAGCTTCAATCATCGCATTGTTAATTGCCCGCGCGCCCTGCGAACCGCCGAAAATCAGCACGCAAAATTTGTCATTATCCCTGTCTTTCGGGGGAATGTCAAAAAACTCTTTTCTGACCGGATTTCCCGTTACAACTCCCTTTTTGCCGAAAAACGGCAGCGCTTCTTCAAATGTCAAAGCCGCTTTTGTAACAAACGGCGCGAGCCTGCGGTTTGTAAAACCGGGAAGCGCGTTCGAATCCATAACCAGCGTCGGAACGCGCATCAAACTCGCCATCAAAAGAACCGGACCCGAAACATAACCGCCCGCGCCGACCACCACATCCGGCTTGAAATCCTTTATAATTTGCCGCGCTTCGAGAAAGCTTTTCGGCAGAATCGCCAAGCCTTTCAGTTTTCCTAAAAAACCGACGTTTTTCAGACCCGCGCTGTTTATCAAAGAAAGCTGAAAGCCGGCTTCGGGAACGATTTTCGTTTCCAAACCGCGAGCCGTCCCGACAAATAAAACCTCCGATTCGGCATCGCGCCGCATAATCTCTTTAGCGACGGCAATTCCCGGATAAATATGTCCGCCCGTTCCGCCGGCGGCGATTAGAACTCGCATCTTTTTCTCAGAAAAGGACGCGGAAACGAGTTGAAAGAAAGACGCGGAGACGCGGAGAAAGGGAGACGCGGCGATAAATTTTTTCGCTTCCGTCGTCCAAATTTTTTTTCAATACTTTTCTTCATCCCCAAGCTTCTCCGCGTCTCCGTGTCCCCGCGTTTCCGCGTCGTCTCTTCCCCGACTTTTCTTCCGCTGCGCTTTTTACCTGAACAAAACCCGCGTGCTGCGATAAACTCAGCAAAATTCCGACGGCAAATAGTGTTACAATCACCGACGAGCCGCCGTAAGAAATAAACGGAAGCGGAATGCCTTTCGCCGGTAAAATTGAAATCA
>DATHTS010000020.1:0-2880 GCA_035462935.1 Pyrinomonadaceae bacterium | reverse complement strand
CTTCCACAGGGATTCGCTACGCCGGGGCTTGTTTCATCGCTAACTTATTCCGACGGCGCAAGCTCACACAAACAAATAATTGATCAATTGGCTTTTTACGCGCAGGATGACTGGAAAATACGTCCCAATTTAACATTAAATCTCGGACTTCGCTGGGACGCGAACATCGGTAATCTTCCACCTCAAGACAAAAATCGAACCATGCTTTTGCTTGCTCAGTTAGATCATCCTTTAGCCAGAGCGTTAACGCAAGATCAGGAAAAACTGCGAAAAACTACGCCGAGTTGGACGGAATTTCAGCCGAGACTCGGCTTTGCCTGGGATCCCTGGAATCAAGGCAAAACCGTTATCCGCGGCGGATACGGTATTTTCTATGATCAAATTTTCCAGAATCTCTCGCTTTTCTCGCAAGTTCAATCGGAACCCGAAATATTCCAACAAGCGATAAATTTATCAGCTCCAGATCCAACTGGATTTCTAGCGACGTTTAGATACGGCACTGATCCGTTACCCCAAGTTCCCGCTAATTTCAATTTCGGCGTTTTGACTCGTGGCACTACTGGACGTATCAATGACCCGGACGCGACAGAACCTTATGTTCAAAAATTTTCGCTGGGCTTTCAGCACCAAATTTCGAGTACTATGTCAATATCGAGCGATTTTGTTCATACACTCGGATTACACGAACCGAGATTTCTGAATATTAATCCGACGATTCAAAAAATATGTAATCCGGCTTATCCCGGTGCCTTGCAGACAAACAATCCGGCATATACGGCTACTTGCCCTCGAGGAACCGGCACGCGCGTTCTCGATACGGCTTTTCAAGCTGCCGGACTGGGACCTGACCGCTTGAACCAGATCAATATGTTTTCGACAAATAATCGTTCAACATTTGACAGCTTGACAACGACGTTCAAATATCGAAGGGCAAACGTTTTGTTTAATGCAAGTTATGTTTTGGCTAGCTCGAGAGCCTGGGGCGGTCAGCCGACGGCATCTTATTCGGGTAACGGGATTGCCATTGCCCCGGAAAATCAATTTGCCGAGGGCGAATTCGGACCGACGAGAATGGATGAGAGACATAGAATCGTCCTGAGCGGTGTCATCGGACTTCCGTGGGGTTTCCAATTATCGCCAATTCTGCAATACGGTTCTCCTCGTCCGTTTTCGGCTAATACCGGTTTTGATATAGACGGTGACGGACTTTTTACGATTGACCGGCTTTGCGAAGGAGTTAGTCCGGCGGCGGCATTTGCCGTTCGCGGAAATGAGGCGGCGCTTCGAGTGTTAAATCCGCTTGGCTGCCGACAAGCCCCGGTAAATTCGTTGCGCAAGGGATTTGTTTGGAACGGCACGGACTTTGAGGAACGCAGCCACAGGTTCTTTAATGTGGATATGCGCGTGTCAAAAATTTTCAGATTCGGCGAGCGTTTCAGACTTAGTTTGAATGCGGATTTCTTTAACTTATTCAATACGGAAAATCTTGCATACGGTTCTAACGCAAGACTCGGTTTGAGCGTTGCGAATAACGCTCAAACATTCTTACAGCCGACTTCCCTTTATGGTCCGGGTTTTGGTCCGCCGGTTGGAAGACCGTTTACTGCTCAGCTTGGAGCTAGATTCACTTTCTAATTGAGGTTAAATTAGATAACTCAGGTATCGGGCTTCGGCTCGATGCCTTTTTTATTTTGTCCAACTACCTATTTTTGCTATTTTCAACCTGAAAAATCAGAAAATAATCCATCTCGTCGCCTTTCACAAAATCGTGTTCTTCTTTGAGGAAAAATCCTGCGCGTTTTAGTTCATCAATAACAATTTCCCTTTGAATTCCGTGATTGCTCTTATCGCCGTTGCGGTCAATAATGCCGACGAGCGCGTTTTTGCGCAAGGAAGGAATTAGATTTTTCATTAAGCGGATCGGCTCGGCGATTTCGTGATAAGTTTTCAGAATCAAAACCGCATCAACCGATTTTTTCGGTAAAAGCGGGTCGTCTTCCTTTCCAAGAACGGTTTCGATATTCGGCAGATTTTCCTTCTGCTTGCGCTCGTTGATGTGTTTTATCGCGTCTTCGTTTATTTCAACGGCGAAAACTTTGCCTTTCGCGCCCGCTCTTTTCGCCGCTTTGACCGTAAACCAGCCGGAACCCGCGCCGATGTCGGCGACGGATTTGCCTTCCGCGATTTTCAAAACGTCCATCACGCGCTCGACCTGCAAATTTTCGGCGCGGTGCTCGCCCTCAAAAATCGAAAGATCGCCTTTATAAGGCTCGCTCGTTTCGCGGTTAATGCCGTCGGACGAAACCTTCGGCAAAGCCGTCGGCTGCGGTTTGGCAATTTGCGCGATTTGGCTGGTCGGAAAAGTAAAAGCCCAAAATAAAGATAAAAGCAGGAGTTTTAGGAAAACAAAACCGAAGATTAATTTTTTCATAATTACGCCTCACAAAATAAATTGAATGCATTTAATATAACGCATTATCGCTCGAAAGGTTTAAGAATGCGAGATTCGTTCCAAGCATTTCGCCAGCGGATCACGCGCGATTTCGTCAATCAAACCCATTCGCAGAGCCTCTTCCGCATCAACTCTTTTTCCGGTCAGAAAGATTTCCAATGCTTTCGCCTCACCGACAAGACGCGGCAGGCGCTGGGTTCCGCCCCAGCCTGTGATAATCCCCAAATTCACGCCCGGATGAGAAAACAGAGCGTTCGGCGAAGCGATTCTTTTTTTGCAGGCAAGAGCCAAATCCAAAGCGCCGCCGAAGCAATAGCCGTTTATTGCCGCGATTGTCGTTTGCGGCAATTCGGAAATTTTTCTCATCAAATTCTGCCCGCGCGAGGCGAACGCCCGCGCCGTCTCTTTTGTAACCTGAGCGATTTCCC
>DATHTS010000019.1:0-6048 GCA_035462935.1 Pyrinomonadaceae bacterium | reverse complement strand
TAAAGATGGCGGCGATTTTGCGTGTCGAAAATTTCGCGCAGGCAGTCGGGGCAGGTAGAAATATCGGGCAGAACAATCGCGGTTTTCGCGCCGCCCGCGTCGCTCGCTCGAATCTCGAATTCGGAAAAGCCGACCGCATCTAAAAACGAGCTTTCCAGACTTTGTATAAACGAGCGCGGCGGTTTTTCGCTTTCGAGACGCAGAAGGAAAGATTTTAATTTCGCGCTCCCGCCTTCGACTTCGATAAAAACGCCTTTCGGGGAATTATTTACCCAGCCCGTTAGATTTAATTCCTTTGCCAGCCGGTAAACAAACGGGCGAAAGCCGACGCCCTGTACCGCGCCGCGCACTGTAGCGCGGAGGCGCTGAATTGCTTCTTTCTCTTTTAATTTTGAAGCCGTTTGCATTATTTTCGCCCGTTTAAGCCGCTGATGCCGCCGTTTCGTTTTCAAAAATTTCCTCTGCTTTTGAAGCTGAAACTTTTTCTCTCAGCCAATCAATCCAATCGCTCATCCCCGCGTCTTTTTTCGCTGAAACTTCAAAAATCATCATTCCGGGGCGCACCGATTGAATACTGTCACTGGCTTTCGCCAAATCAAACTCGACGGCTTCGGCAATGTCGGTTTTCGTGATGACGGCGACATCAGCCGTGTTGAAAATCGTCGGGTATTTCAAAGGCTTGTCTTCGCCTTCGGTTACGGACATTAAAACGAGCCGCAATTCCTCGCCCAGATCGTAGCTCGAAGGACAAACGAGATTGCCGACGTTTTCAATAAACAGGAAATCCAGTTTCTCTAAATCCCAATCTTCGAGCGCGTTTTCAACCATCGCGGCTTCGAGATGACAAACCGTGCCGGTAACAATCTGTTTGACCGGAGCGCCGGAACGCGCCAGGCGGTCGGCGTCGTTGTCCGTCGCCAAATCGCCGACCAGCGCGGCGACTCGAAAATCCTGCGCGAGCGCGGCGAGGGTTTTTTCCAGAAACTCGGTTTTGCCCGCGCCGGGGCTTGAAACCAGGCTGACGACGAAAACTCCCGCCGCGCGAAATCTTCGGCGCAAATCTCTCGCCAAAACGTCGTTGCGCTTCAGCACATTTTCTCTGACTTGAACTAATCGCGGTGTATTCATTACACAATCTCCAATGCCGTTATTTCCAATTCTTTGCCCTTGACAATTGCGGAAATTGACGAATTACAAGCCGGGCAAACCAGCTTGTTTATCGAGGCGAGCTTCCCGTCCGCCTCGCAAACCGAACAGCGAACGACGACCGGGATTTCCTCTATCACCAGCCGCGAGCCTTCGAGCGCGGTATCGGCGCAGGCAAGTTCCCACGAAAAAAGCAGCGCGTCTTTCGCCACGCCCGAAAGCATTCCGAGCTTCATATAAAGCGTCTCGACGCGCCCGCCGCCGTTTTTTCGCGCGGTTTCGGCGGCGATGTCAACCATATTTAAAGCGATTGAAAGTTCGTGCATAATTACAAGCGTTTTGAGTTTCGCCCGAAGGCGAGACTCAAAACTTCGCTTCCTCCAAAACCATTTGCGCCACCTGCGGAACAACCGGCAATAATTCCGGCGAAAGCTCTATTTTCATATCCTGGAGGGGCGGAATCGAAACGGCGAAAAGCGTTACGTCCGGCGGCGCGTCGCCCGTTAGATAAAAAGTGTCGAGCAAATCCTTCAAGCCGATGTCGTGCGCCGTCAGCGTGCGCGGGTATTCGGTAGAATAGCGCGGGCGCAGGCGGCGCACGGTTCCCGTCTTTTCGCCGTCAATCGTGGCGTCTATCAGAATGACTCTTTCCGCCGACTGCATCGGTTCGAGCAGGAGAAAACTGCCCACGCCGCCGTCGAGAAGCTCGACGTTTTCCGGCAGCGCGGTTTTCTCCAACTCGTTGACGACCGCGACGCCGACGCCTTCGTCGCCCATCAGCACGTTGCCGATGCCGAGAATTAATGTTTTTCTTCGTTTAATCTTCGAGCGTTTCGATTTCATCATCCCTCTCAAATTTCCACCCGCCGAAGATCGAGGACATTGTGCCTCTGCCTTCGACGTAATCGTGATACGCCGCCAGATAAACGTGGATGATCACAAAAACGATGTAAAACCACATCCCGATGTGATGCCATTGGCGCGCGTAAGCATCGCCGCCCATCAGCGGCACGACCCACGCGAAAAGCTGCGGGAAAAAAGAGTCGCTCGTCGCGGCGTAAAGCCCGAATCCCGTCGCCGTCATAAACAAAAAAATCAGAAACGAGACGAAATAAGTAAAGCTCGCCAAAACGTTATGACCGACTGAGATTTTTCCGTGCGTTTTGATTTGCAGAATGTCAACCAAAATGACTTCCCACAGCTCTTTAAACTGCTCTCTTCGATACGGCAGGTAATTTCGCCAGCTCGCGTATTCGTTTCCGGCGATGCTCCAGTAAACGCGGAACAAAAAGTTGAAAAAGAAAATATACGCGGTGGCGAAATGAATGAAACGGATGATGCCGAACCAATGCTGCTGATACGGCTCTTCCGCCGAAAAAACCGCCTGCGGGTTGCCGATCAGATACCCGGTAACGACGAGGAGCAAAATGCACAGCGCGTTGATCCAGTGATAAATTCTGACCGGCAGTTCCCAAACGTAAACGCGGCGATACGGTATTGTTTGCTGGTAGTTAGCCATAACGCGCCTCCTTTAATTAACCGTTACCTGATGGAGCATACGTCCTTCAGGATCGTAAACGTGAACCGCGCACGCCAGACACGGATCGAACGAATGAATCGTGCGAATAATTTCCAAAGGCTCTCCGTCCTTCGCCACCGGCGTTCCGATGAGCGCTTCTTCGTAAGCCGAGCGCTGACCTTGAGCGTCGCGCGGGCTTGCGTTCCAGGTGCTGGGAACGACGAGCTGATAATTGTCAATTTTCCGGTCTTTGATGCGAATGTAATGCGCCAGAGCGCCGCGCGGCGCTTCTTCCAAGCCCACGCCCTCGCATTCGGCTTCCCAGGTCGCCGGGTCCCATTTTTCGCGCGTGTGCGTCGTCAAATCGCCGTTTTTTATATTGGCGATCAACTGGTCGTAAAACTCTTTGAGCCAGCGAGCCGCGAGCCGCGTTTCGAGTCCGCGCGCGGCGGTTCTGCCGAGAGTCGAAAACAGAGCTTCGACCGGCACATCGAGTTGTTTCAACGCGCCGTCAACCACTTCTTTGATTTCCTGATTGCCGCTCGCGTAACCGACCAGCAGACGAGCCAGCGGTCCGACTTCCATCGGTTTTTCCTTCCAGCGCGGCGTCTTCAGCCACGAGTATTTGCCTTCGACGTTTAGGTGATCAAACGGCGGTTTCGGTCCCGTAAAATTAAATTCCGTCTCGCCTTTCCACGGATGCAAGCCTTGATTATCACCGACCGAATATTGATACCAGCTATGAGCGATGTATTCCTTGATTTCGTTTTCGTCGCGGCTGTTTACTTCGTGAACCCGCGAAAGATCACGGTCGAGGATCGCGCCGCGCTGGAATTTGAAGCTGTCGGGATAGTTGTAGCCCTGCGTCGGCAAATCGCCGTAGCACAGGTAATTTTTCAGCCCGCCGCCGATTGCGCCCCAATCTTTATAAAACGAGGCAATCGCCATCAAATCGGGAATGTAAACCTGTTCGACCATTGTGATCGCTTCGTTAATGAGTCTTCCGACGAGGTTCAGTTTTTCCGTGTTGATGGCGTTCACGTCCGCCAGATTAAACGAGCAGGGCGCGCCGCCGACCAGATAATTCGGGTGCGGGTTTTTGCCGCCGAAAATCGCGTGAATTTTCACGATTTCCTTTTGCCACGCGAGAGCTTCCAGATAATGCGCCACGCCGATTAAATTTACTTCCTTCGGCAGCTTATACGCTGAATGCCCCCAATAACCGTTGGCAAAAATTCCGAGCTGCCCGCTCTCGACAAATGTTTTCAGGCGTTTCTGCAAATCGGAAAAATAACCGGGCGAAGTTTTGGGAAAATTCGACAAAGTTTTCGCCAAATCCGAAGTCGCCTGCGGATCAGCCGAAAGCGCCGAGACAACGTCCACCCAATCAAGCGCGTGCAGATGATAAAAATGAACGACGTGATCGTGGACATACTGCGTGCAGAACATTATGTTGCGAATCAGCTCGGCATTTTTCGGCACGCTGATTTTCAGAGCGTCTTCGACCGCGCGGCAGCTTGCCAGCGCGTGAACCGTCGTGCAGACCCCGCACGCCCGCTCGCAAAAAGCCCAGGCGTCGCGCGGATCGCGCCCCTTCAAGATTTTTTCAAAACCGCGCACCATCGTTCCCGAACTGAAGGCATCGGTAATGCGCCCGCCTTCGATGACGGCTTCGATGCGAAGATGCCCTTCGATGCGCGTTACCGGATCAACTACTACTCTTGTCATTTTCTTCACCTCCTGTTCTGGGATTTTCCGTCCGCGGCAATTGCGCTTCGGGCGGCTGGGCGCCGGGCGTTAGATTGATTGATTCTTCCATATTCGCCTTGACGACCTTGCGCTTGCGAATGCCGGACAAAACCGCGTGCGCCGCAACACCGCCGAGCGCGGCGACCGCTGCGACTCCGCCAATTTTATCCGCCGTGGATTCGATACCGAATCCGGGGAACGATTCGATCTGCGTGTAAAACGGACCTCTGTCCCAGAAACCGGCTTCCGAGCATCCGATACAGCCGTGACCGGATTGAATCGGATAACTTAAATTGGAATTCCATTTCGTCACGGAACAGGCGTTGTAAGTCGTCGGACCTTTACAGCCCATTTTATACAGACAATAGCCTTTGCGAGCCGCTTCGTCGTCCCACGCCTCTACAAAAAGTCCGGCGTCGTAATACGGACGGCGATAGCATGTGTCGTGAACCCTTTTTGAATAAAATTCCTTCGGGCGTCCTTGCGAATCGAGTTCGGGAATCTTGCCGAAAAGCAGAACGTGCGTTACCACGCCGGTCATCACTTCCGCAATCGGCGGGCATCCCGGCACATTGATAACAGGTTTGCCGACAAGTTTATGAATCGGCGTCGCATTGGTCGGATTCGGTCTGGCGGCTTGGATACAGCCGTTCGAGGCGCAGCTTCCCCAGGCGATAATCGCCGCCGCGCCGTCGGCAGCTTCCTTCAAAATTTGCTGCGCGGATTTGCCGCCGATCATACAATACGCGCCGTCGCCGTCCATCGGGACAGAGCCTTCGACGAGCAGAATATATTTTCCGTAATTGTTCTTTATTGTATCGTCGCGGGATTTTTCGGCTTGATAGCCGGAAGCCGCCATTAATGTTTCAGTGTAATCGAGCGAAAGGGTGTCAAAAATTACATCGGCGACAATCGGGTGAGACGAGCGGATAAAAGATTCCGAGCAGCAAGTGCATTCCTGAAAATGCAGCCAGACGACCGGCGGGCGCGCTTTAGTTTCAAACGCCTCGACGACCTGCGCTAACCCTGATAATTCCAATCCGGCGGCGGCGGTCGCCAATCCGCAAAACAATAAAAACTCGCGGCGCGAATATCCCTTGGTTTCCATAGCCTGCCGGATAGTAGGAACATTTTTTTCCATATAACCTCCTTCTTTAAGAAGGCTTTACCGCGAAGGAATTTTTTTACCCTTCCCGCCTTGCGCTTGCCGAAATTTTTTATTTTATTTCCTTCGTTTTATGCCTTCTCGGAAAAACAAATAAAATATCTAAGTGGTAAAACATAATTTCCACAGGTTTATTAACTCAGGGAGTTTCGTTCATACAGGCGCAATCGGTATTCCAAAAAGAAATTTTGCTAAATTGTTGAAAACTTTGCTTTTTTGATTAGATTACAAAAATAAAAACCGCGAAATATTTCACAATTTAAGCGAATCGGCGCGAAATATCTCACAGTTTAAATAATCCAAGTTGCTAAGCACCGTGCCAAATATTATGCGGTACAAAGAAATTGCCTGAAGCTTAGAAAATCGGCTTTTCAATTTTCTAAATACCTCGAAACTTTTGTCCTAGAATTTTGACCATATTTAGATAGACTCTCCATTTTCTTTTTTTTAGTTTCTTTATGGGGCATTT
>DATHTS010000018.1:0-1734 GCA_035462935.1 Pyrinomonadaceae bacterium | reverse complement strand
CCTCGGCGGGGGCGGCGAGCATCTGCAGCACCGGAATTTCGGCCAAGGCGCGCTCGCGGTCGAGATAGAGCCGCAGGGTCGCCTCCAGAGCGGCCAGGGAGAGCTTGTCGATGCGCAGCGCCCGGGCCATGGGGTGCTGGCGAATTTTGCCGATGGCGGCTTTTTTGCCGACCATCAGCCCGGCCTGGGGGCCGCCGAGGAGTTTGTCGCCGCTGAAGGTTACAACGTCAGCGCCGGCGGCGATTGATTGCGGGATGATCGGCTCGTCCGTTAGTCCGTATCGGCTCAAATCAATCATTGCGCCGGAACCGGCGTCTTCGTAAAGCAGGACATTGTTTTGATGAGCTAGTTCGGCTAGTTCGGCGAGCGAGGGCGTCGCCGTGAAGCCGACGATTCGGTAATTCGACGGGTGAACGCGCAGAATCAGGCGCGTGTTTTCGGTGATCGCTTTTTCGTAATCGGAAATTTTCGTGCGGTTGGTCGTGCCGACTTCTCTTAAATCCGCGCCGGATTGCACCATCACATCCGGCACGCGGAAATCGCCGCCGATTTCGACCAATTCGCCGCGCGAAATTATCGCTTCGCCGCCCTGACAGAGCGCGGTTAAAACCAGAACGCAAGCCGCCGCGCAGTTGTTGACAATCAATGCGTCTTCCGCGGACGCAATTTCCGCCAGAAGCTTTTCGGCACGCAAGCCGCGCCGCCCGCGTTTGCCGGTTTTGATGTCGTATTCTAGCGAGCAATAACGCGAGGCTTCGCGCACGATGGCTTCAATCGCTTTTTCGGATAAGGGCGCGCGTCCGAGATTTGTGTGAATGATTACGCCTGTGGCGTTGATAACTTTTTGAAGGCGGGAATTTCGCTCGCTCTGCCAGATTTTTTCGAGTCTTGTTTCGGCTTCGGCGAGTAAATCCTGGCGCGAAAAATTCGATTCGTTTGTTGAATTTTGTGAAAGCTTCTCTTGAATTTCCCGCCGCATCGCGTCGGTAACTGCTCGCGCCAAATCCGTTAAATGCTTGGCACCCGTTTCGGGCAGAAGCTTTTTCGCCGCCGCCGTCTGCAAAAGCGCGTCAACCGAGGGCAAAAGGCGCAGGATTTCCGCCGCGTTTGATTTTTCCTGATTCTTCACAAAAATATATTAACCGAAACGGCGGAATAATTTCAGTTTTGCAAATTTCTTTTAAATGGAGGCGTTTATTCGACCGAAAAATTATGGCAATTTTAGACAGCAGCTTAAGAAGACAAAATCTCGGTAAAAATGACGGAACTGAAACCATCGAGCAGCAATTGACGCGGCTTGACGAAGATATTCGACGCTTGAAAATTGAGTTCGGCATTTACTTCAGCGGCGGCTTGAAGCGCGCGCCGCACGAAGCCCGCGGGCGCGTCGAAGCGACAATTAAACGGGTTGCCGATGACAGGAATTTATCTTACGCCCAGCGTTATCAATTCAACACGATTGTCAATCGTTACACGGCTTACCGCGAGCTCTGGCGCAGGACGCTCAAAGCGAAAGGCGAGGATTTGATCTAAAAAGAAAGTTCCATTTAAATGTTGTTTGAAAATAGTTTTAATAAAAGATTCCGACCCTCAGTCCGCGAAGGCGGGCGAAAGAGTATAGCCACAGGCGCAAGCCTGTGGAACAGATTCTCAGAAAATGAAGCTCGCTTGGGCGGGCGACAGAGCCTCTGTCGCTATCTACGATAGCTCTAACGTTTAATTGACCGATTTCCC
>DATHTS010000017.1:0-8430 GCA_035462935.1 Pyrinomonadaceae bacterium | reverse complement strand
AACACCGGGCGCGTGATGATAATTGATTTCGGGATTGCGCGCTGGATAAACAAGGAAGAAAAGGGCGTTACGGCGGTCGGCACGATGGGCTACGCTCCGCCCGAGCTTTTTAGCGGAAATGTCGAGCCGCGCTCGGATATTTACTCTTTAGGCTCGACGATATTTCATCTTTTGACCGGCGCCGATCCGCAAAGCAATCCGCTTTTGATTTTCGATTTCCAGAAGCATCCGCGTCCGCGACAGATAAATCCGCAATTGTCGGATCAGATGGAAAAAATCCTGATGCGGGCGGTTGAATACAACGCCGACAATCGCTTTTCCTCGGCAAAAGAATTGCGCGATACGCTGGCGCAGCATCTGGAAAATTTGAAAAAAGGAAATGCGACTTTCGGAATTTCGGCGACGCCGAAGTCTGTTCCCTTATCGCAGCAAACCGTTTTTTGCGGGTTTTGCGGACAGAAAATTGTCGCCACCGATATGTTCTGCGCCTTTTGCGGTTCAAAACAGCCGCTTGCCCAGCAGGGCGTTCATTCCGCCGAATATGTTTCGCCGCTTATGACCGCGAGGCTTGTGATTATCGGCACGAATGAACTTGACACGCCCGCTTTTACAATCGAAAAGGATGACAATTTGGTTGGCAGACGCGATCCGATGTCGAACATATTTCCCGAAATTGATTTATCGAAATATGACCCGCAAACAAAAATTTCGCGCCGCCATGCAAGGATTTGGCGCGAGGGAAGTAAATTTTTGGTGGAGGATTTGAGCAGCTCGAACGGGACTTTGGTAATGCCCCTGGTCGGAAACGCCTTCCGGCTCGTTCCGCACCAGCCGCACGCCTTGACAAACGGCGAGAAAATAAAATTAGGGGATACGACCTTGCATTTCGTGGTCGGATAAGTTGAAATTTTACAGGAAATAATTTTTTTAGGTTTCCTCGAAAGCAGTTATGAGCGCGCGAGCCGATAGAGTTAAGAGTTTTAGAACCGAGCACGTCGTCGTCGGGTTCGATATCGAAAAATTAAAAGCGCCGTTTCTTTTAAGATGCGGCGCGGTTTTGATTGATTATATAATTTTAATCTCCATTCCGGTGATTTTTCTTCTTATAAATCGCTGGTATGGAGAAGACGGCGCGAAACTTTTTAACAACAGTATCAGCAATGCCGGTTGGCTGATTACGATTCTGGTCGGGTTGACTAATTTGCTGATTTTCCCGGTTTTGAGCGGTCAAACATTTGGAAAAATGCTGACCGGATTGAAAGTTCTCAAAACCGACGGAAAAAAGCCTTCTTTCGGTTCACTGCTTTTGCGTCATTTAATCGGTTATCCTTTGACGGCTTTGACGCTCGGACTCGGATTTCTCCCAGCCGTTTTCGGTCAAAAAGGACGCGCTCTGCACGATTACCTGTCGGGAACAGTAGTCGTTTTTGGAAAAAAGCGCGTCTCAAAAGAAGAAGTTAAGTAAATTTGAAGCGATTAGGATTAAGGAAATTAAATCCAAAATCCGAAATCCAAAATCCAAAATCGAAATATGCCCCAGGTTGTTGTAAAAAATTCTGGAAAAGAAAACGAGACATACCCGTTATCGCGGCTTCGAACGACCATCGGACGCTCGGCGCGGAGCGACATCTGTATCCCGGATGCTTTTGCATCGCGGCTTCACGCGGAAATTCGCAAGGAAGGCGACAGCTTTTGGCTGCAAGATTTAGGCTCGGCGAACGGCACGCGCTACAACGGGCAAATCGTTTCCTTGCCGATTCCGATTACGCCGGGCGGCGAAATTCAAATCGGCGAAACCGTCATAGTGTATGAAGACGAGCGTTTTCAGGCAGTAAAAAATGCAACCTTGATTACGGAAAGCACACAGGCGCTCGACCCGTCGAAAACGATTGCTTTTACATTTGAAAAAAATCCGACTTCCGAGATTCTCGATTCGCCGTTTTCCTCCCGCACCGAGTTGCTCGGTTTGATAAGCAAGGTCGGCGTCGCGCTTCTGTCTTCGAGCGGTTTGAATGAAACGCTAAATCAAGTGGCGATGCTGGTTTTTGAAGCGGTTCCCGCCGAGCGATGCGTGATAATGCTGAAAGATGAAGCGGAAGAAGACGGGATGAGAATCGTCGTCGCGCGTGTTCGCGGTAAAGAGGAGCAGATAGAGGAAGTCCGCATCAGCCGCACCGTGATGGACGAGGTTTTAAATAACGGCAAATCCGTTTTGACATCCGACGCGCAAAGCGATCCCAGATACGCCAGCCAAACGATGGCGCTTCTCGGAATCCGCTCGGTTCTGGCTGTTCCTTTAAGTGTTGATCAAAATGAAGTTTTCGGAATTATTTACGCCGATTCGCCGACATATGAAGCGACATTTACCGAGGAACATTTGAATATTCTGACCACTCTCGCTTCGGTCGCTTCGATCCGCGTCGAAAATGCGAGACTTTTGGAAGAGCGTTTCGAGCGGGAAAGAATGGAGCACGAGCTTGAACTCGCCACTGAAATTCAGCAGCGTTTTCAACCTTCTTCGCCGCCGATAATTGCCGGTTACGAATTTCAGGGAGTTTCATTTTCCTGCTATGAAATCGGCGGGGATTATTACGATTTTATTTCGCTTCACAACGATAAAATGCTGATAGCGCTCGGCGATGTTTCCGGCAAGGGAACAGCCGCCGCGCTTTTGATGTCCAGCCTGCACGCCGCCATTCACGGGCAGGTTGCCGCCAAAAGCACTCTGCCGGAAATGATCAACGCGGTGAATCAATACTTAGCGGACAATACTCCTACAAATCGCTTCGTTACGCTGTTTTCCGCTGAACTTGACCCGGAAAACGGAAAAATCCAATTTATCAATGCCGGACATAATCCTCCGCTAATGGTTCACGCTGACGGAACGGTTGAGCAACTGGCTTCGGGCGGTTTCCCGCTCGGAATTATACCGATGGCAGAGTATGATCTTGGCGAAACCGAGCTTAAAAGCGGCGAAGTTTTGATTGTTTATTCCGACGGCGTTTCCGAAGCTGCGAATCTCCAGGGAGAAGAATTTGGAGTCGAACGGCTTGCCGAAGTGGTCAGGCAAAATTTGCAGCGCTCCGCTTCCGGCATCCGCGATAAAATCGAATCCGCCGTTTCAACTTTTACCCAATCCGCGCCCGCCGGCGATGATATTACTCTCGTGATCGTCAAACGAAATTAGGTTTATTTCTGATTTTGTTTTTTCAAAAAATGAAACTACTAAACATCCGAAACCGGTTGAATTAATTCAGCGCCTTTTCGTGTTGTTTAGCGGTTTCATTTTTTCCAATGAAAATTCCTCGCGTAATTTCTGGAGCAAATTTAGATTGGATTTACGGGAAAGTTTTGAGTTCCGCCTTCAGGCGGCTTGCCGTTAAGCAAGCGCCGCGTAAACGCGGGACTCAAAACGCTTGCCGCTTCCCTTACACTGATCCTGAAATCGCTCTAATAATTTTGTAAATAACCCTTAAAATCCAATATTTTAATTGTGATAAAAATTGTTGACCGTTTTCCCGTATTTGTTTTACAATCAATAGAGCGGAATTCTTCGCTTCCCGCAATCTGAAAATGCCTCCTAAGTTCAAAAAAATCAGTTTAAGTTATTTTGTTATTTTCACGCTTTTGCTCGTGGGATTGGTTCCGCTTGTTCTGACAGGCTGGTTTTTATCTGAAAGAAGCGCGAAAGAGCTTCGCGCCGTCGAAGGGCGATACCAGACGCAGCTCGTGCAGGATAAGGCGCGGCAAATCGAAATGTTCGGTCAGCGTTACGGCGATTTGGTGCGAAATTTTGCCAATGCGCTTGAGCTTTCCAATGATTTGCGGCTTTTATCTTCCGCACAAACCGAGCAAAAACTGAGCGCGACTTTAAAGGAAAATCCGAATCTGCTGGCGGTTTTCGTCAAACCGATAAAGGAGGAATCGCTGGCGGTTTTTCGTTCGGAAAAGATTAATCGTGAGGAAATCGAAAAATTTTCCGAGGAAGCCTTGGCGAATCTGGGCGAAAAAAGATTGATTTTCGGCGAGCCGCAAAAAATCGAATCAAACGGGGAAATCGTTTTGCCGATTGCCTCGCCCGTGATTATCAACAAAAACATTTCAGCAGCGGTTGTAACAATAATCTCCCTCCGCGAATTTCAAAAAATAATCTCCGAAGCCCAGCCGATGAGCGAAGATGAGCTTTTAAAAGCCGGATTGCCGATAGTTTTTGTTGTGGATAAAAACGGAAACGCAATTTTCCATCCCGATTCGCAAATAATTGCCGCGCGTAAAAATTTATCCGAACTGGAAATTGTCCAGGAGTGGCAGAAATCGAGCCAGCAAATTCAATCCGCGCTCGCTCCGTTTACGACCGAACTCGGCGGCGAAGAGCGTCAGATGATCGGCGCATATTCGACGGCAAATTTCGGAAAAGATTTAAAAATGGGCGTAATCGTGATGCAGGATGAAAGCAAAGCGCTTGCCTCTGTAGGTGAAATGCGAAGTCAAACGTGGCTGATTAGTCTCGGTTTGGCGGTTTTTGCACTGCTGGTCGGATTTTTACTTGCCCGACAATTGACATCGCCGCTTTTGAGTCTTGTTGCCGCCGCCGAAAAAGTTGCCTCCGGCGACCTTTCCACCCGGATAAAAACCAAAAATATTAAGGAAATCGGGACTTTGGGCGACGCTTTCAACACGATGAGCGACCGGCTCGAAGAACACATCGCCAATTTAGCCAAAGCCGCGCAGGAAAATCGGGAATTATTTGTCGGAACCGTGAAAGCGTTAGCGGCGGCAATTGACGGGAAAGACCATTACACGCGCGGACATTCGGAAAGGGTTTCTCGTGTTTCCGTCGCCATCGGTCAACGGATGGGATTGAGCGAGGAAGAACTTGAAACATTGCGGCTCAGCGCGCTGCTGCACGATGTCGGCAAAATAGCGGTTGACGATGCGATTTTGAAAAAGCCGGCAGCTTTGACCGATGAAGAGTTTGAAATTATGAAAACTCACCCGCAGAAGGGCTATAAAATTATGTCGCAAATTCCGGCGATGAAGGAATTTTTGCCCGGAATTTATATGCACCACGAAATGGTCAACGGCGCGGGTTATCCGCAGGGAATAAAGGGCGAGGACATTCCTTTGCAGGCGAAAATCATTTCGGTTGCCGACACCTTCGACGCGATGACGATTGACCGCCCATATCAAAAAGGAATGAATCTGGAGGATTCCCTTAATCGAATCAAAAGTTTTGTCGGCACGCGTTACGACGGGAAAGTCGTCGAGGCGCTGGTTCAAGCCTGCGCCGACGGTCAAATCGGAATCGGTGTTGTAAAGTTAAGATCGCAAACCAAGAATCCGGTTTCGGAAAATTTGCCGGTTTTAGAGAAAAAAGCCGCTTAATCAAATGTAAATTAAATTCTTGAAGTAAAAGAGGTTATACAATATGAACTCCCACGAAGTTTGGCAAGTAGCCGTATTGGATCGTGTTTATGAAGCGAATTTTGAAGAAATAGTGCAGTGGATTAAAGAGGGCGCGGTTTTGCCCGAAGATAAAGTCAGGCGCGGAAACTTGCGCTGGCTAAGCGCCGGCAAGGTACCGGAATTCTACCCGTTTTTCTTTGAGGAAAGTTTTAAAGCCGAGCAGCCGTTTGATTTGCAAGAAAACGGCGGCGAGGTCTTTACGTCATTTCAAACAAACGGCGAAAGCAGTCCCGATACGCAGCCGGAAACAATTGCGGAAGAATTTACAAACGGCGATATAGATTATCCGCAAACTTTAAAAGAAAACCGGAAGGCAAAAGTCGAATGTTCCATACACGCGGGACAAGAGCCTCATTATATTTGCGAAATCTGCAAAAATGTCTTTTGCAGGACTTGTCCCGAATCGTTTGGAAGCAATGTGAAACTCTGTCCTTCCTGCAAAGGGCTGTGTGTTATTTTCACGGGTGAAACCGATGCGATTGAAAAAATTGTCGGCGCGGTAAACAAACCATATCGCCGAATAAAAGATGAGACCAAATCAGAGAAAGAAATAAAGCTTGAGGCAAAAGATTTCCTGAACGCTTTAAAGTTTCCGTTTAGTTTTTCCTTAAATTTAATAGTCGGCGCGGTATTATTTACGGCTTTGATGTTCGGTTTGATTGTAGCCGGTTTAGGCGGAAACTCAATGATTTGGGCAGCCGTCGGTTTTGCGTTTCTTGTGATAATGCTAAAGATTTCCGTCTTTTCAAAAACTCTCGAAAATTTATCACAAAGTAAAATCGGCGTGGGATTTATGCCTCGTTTGAATCGCTTTACTTTCTGGGAGGATTTTATTCATCCTTTTGCGACCGGCTTGGGAGTTTATCTCGTTTCATTTGGAATGTTTACCGCTTTTTTGATTGGCGCGTTTGTTTTCGCGTGGTTTCAATTTTCGGACGGATTTGAAAAAATTGAAACCGAGATGCGCGGAACTCATAACCAAATAACAACCAAAATAAATTCCATTGAACCGAAAACTCCCCAAAATATTCACACGCCTGAAAATGTTCAATTTGCTTCTCAACAGCGAGATTTAGAAGAAAAAATCGAACAAAGCCGGCAGAATCAAATCGCATCCGTATTCGGGGATAATTATCTGGGCGATAACAGGGAATTGGAGAAATTCGCTTTAACAATAATGAGGCTTTCTGTAATTCTTCTGATGCCGTTATGTTTCGCCTTTATTCTGGGAATCCTTTATTTTCCAGCCGCCTGTTCGATAGCGGGCGCTACGCGGTCTTTTAAGAAAACAATCAATCCTTTAAACGGATTGAAAATGATCAAAAAACTCGGTTTTGATTACATAAAAATTCTCTCTTTATGTGTTGTTTTTGTCGGTGTTTCCCTCGGTTCTACTTTAGGTTTGTATTTAACCTTTTCATATTTTGAATTCCCACTGCTTGGAATTCTTTCGGCATTACTCATTGGCGGGATTTTTATATTTTATTTCTGGGTTGTTTTTTCCTTTATTTCCGGGATAGCGGTTAATAAATACCGCGAGAAATTAGGATTAAGCTAGAAAAACAATCGGGTCTTTAACGGGTTTTGAAAAATCCCGAAGATGTTTGGAAACTCGAAACAAGCTGGAAACTACCCACTTTCAATTATCAACTTATTGCACTGGATAAACGATTAAAAATCTGCAATTCAATGGATAGTTGAAAGCGGATAGTTGATAGTTTTCCTTCCTTTCTACCTTTCCTTTTTAATCAAATCTTTTTTCTTCCATTTCCTCCAAAAAGCTCCTACAACATTTTTCCACAAAAAACTTTTAATTGAAAAAACTAAAGATATGAGCGATTTAGAGTTTCAGGAAGTGTGGCAAATTGATGTGGGCGGAGAAGTTTACGAAGCCGATTTTGAAATTGTAACGCAATGGATTGCGGAAGGCGCGGTTTTGCGCGGCGATAAAGTCCGGCGCGGAAATCTGCGCTGGCTCGAAGCCGGAAAAGTCCCGCTGCTTTTGCCTTTTTTTAATGCGAAAGATTCGGGAATAGAACCGCCGCCGATTCCGGTTTCCGCAGTCAATACCGTAAATCCAACGGAAAAGGTTCAAACGCGGACGGAAAATTTCGACAGTCAGCAAAGCTTTGTAGAAAATAAACCGGAATCCGAAACCTTTAATTCTCCATTTTCCGAACCCGCACAAGAATTCGGGTCGAACGTAACTGAATTTCAACAACCGGCAAACAGCTGCGCCGTCCATCCGGGAGAAGAGCCGAAGTATCTTTGCGAATCCTGCCAAAACGTTTTCTGTAAAGCCTGCCCGAAAAGTTACGGCGGAAGCGTGAAAGTTTGTCCGATGTGCGGCGCGATGTGCAAATCCATTGCCGAAGCCGAACAAAAACGCCGGAATGAATTTCAGTATCAAACGGCATCAAAAGAAGGTTTCGGTTTCTCGGATTTCGGAAGAGCCTTAGCGCATCCTTTCAAATACAAAACCAGCTTGTTTGTCGGCGCGATAATGTTTATGTTTTTCACGCTCGGGCAATCGGCTTCGGCGCTCGGCGGGTTTTTTATGGTCGGTGCTTCATTATTCTGCCTGATGTCGGCGAATATGCTGACATTCGGAGTTCTGGCAAACACGGTGGAAAATTTCTCGCAGGGAAAACTGGAAACGAATTTTATGCCGGATTTCGATGATTTCTCGCTTTGGGATGATATGGTTCACCCTTTTTTCCTGAGCATCGGCGTTTATATTTCCTCCTTCGGACCTTTGATCTTAACGGTAATCATCGGAGCTTTTTTAATGGTCAGCGCGGTTAGTTCCGAGATGAAAAGTATTCCGTTTCAGCCTGCGGAAAATATGAAAATCCGGCAGGAGCAGAAGCAGTTTCTAACGGGAGAAAAGCTGAAAAATCAATCCGAAGAAGTGAAAAGACTTCTGGAAAGAAAAAATGCGGAAAAAGCGCCTTCTTCGATGGA
>DATHTS010000016.1:0-2013 GCA_035462935.1 Pyrinomonadaceae bacterium | reverse complement strand
GGAAAAAGAATTTCCCGCGCTTTTTCTGTCAACACGACAAACGCATCCGACTTTTTAAAAAGCCATTTTTCGGCGCGTTTGACCGTTTTATAAAGCCTGCCGTTTTTCTTCCAGTTGCCTGCGTCGGTATATTCTTCGGGGAAAAATCCGCGAATATCGAAAAGCAATTTAAGCGGGCGGCGGCTTAACTTTTTAACGATTGCGCCCATCATTGCGGCGACGTGTGAGCGGGCGTGAAGAATATCAATTTTCTCTTTGTTTACCAAATGCAGAGTTAAACGCGCGCCGTTTACTACATCATAAAGCGTGGCTGGAACGGAAGGTTTTTTGTGATATGGAAGGGCATACCAGTTTATATTTTCTTCAGTAAGTTTTTTCCTTTCGGATTCGATTTGTTCCGCGCTCCACGTTTTTTTGAAGTTCGGCTCGAATGTAAGTAAGCTGACCTGCATTCCGTCCAATTTTTTTATTTCCCGCAGATACGGCAAAACCTGTGTCTGCACAAGCGGTTCGCGCAATCCGAAATAACAGAGATAGAGCGTTTTCCTTTGAGGTAAATTATTCTCGGTCATAACTAAGGGAATTACTTTCTGCCCACCAGATTCAAGCCGGGATTAGGAAGCCTTTCGATTTCGCCGATGCCCGCTTCCGATAAAGTTTTAACCACCTCCGGCTCTGTCTGCGGCTGGTCATACTGCGGCGCCAGCATATCAAAAGTGTCTAAAATCGCCCACTCGTAGCGCTGCTTGCGCGATAAGTCTTTTTTGTCCACATAATTGGCAATCGGAATCAGAAAACCACACACCTTTTTCAGAACCGGCACCCGGAACAATACATCGGTAACAGGAAAAGCGACCGGCATAATAAAGCGGATGGTTTTCAAAAGCGTTTCGTCCTTCATCCGGCGCGTCAGCGGTCGAAGCCAAAATTTTGAATAAAGCATTGTCCAGGGCTTTCGTTCGTAAATGGTTACGACAAGCTGACCGCCTTTTTTAACGAGACGCGAGATTGATTCGAGAGTTTTCGCCGGGTTTGGCGTGTGCTGGACGACGCCGATACAGTAGCAGCCGTCGAAAGCGCCTTCGCGGAAAGGAAGCTCGTAAATACTAGCCTGCACGAAATGAACATTTTTTCGGTCAGCCAAATTTTTTTTCGAGGCTTCGATTGCCGAGCTGATGTCAATGCCGACAACCTCGCAGTCATTTTGGGAAACAACATCGAGAAAGCGTCCCGCGCCGCATCCGGCATCCAAAATCCATTTGCCTTTTAGCCAATCGCTTGTCCACCCGGTTTCCGAATAAAATCTGTCGGCGGATTGCGTTGTGCCGCTTTTGGAATCGAGCTGCGTTCCCTTGAATTCATTCCATTGATAGCCGAATGACGAAGAATAGTTATTTTTATCAACAAAGCGAGGTATGCCTTCCTCAATCGGATATTTTATTTTACAAACCGAGCATTCGAGTATTCCTTCGAGGATTTCTATGCCGTCCTCTTTTTCCGAAACGCATTCCAAATCGGCAAAGCATTTCGGGCAGCATAGAATTTCCAGCAATTTTCTTTGCATAACTCTTTTTCTTAAAAAGAAACTCCAATTAATATTTAAGCGGATTTTCTAAGATTTTTCAGCAAAAGAAAGGTTTCTTTCAATGAATGTCTGAATGTAAAGACTACAAAAAAACTAATTAATCCACAAATCATTAATGACAGCCAGGGATTTTTGGTTAAAAAGAAACTTAAAGCTCCGCCGACAGCGGGAATCATGGCGATAAAAGTCCAGGAAATCGGCAAATCAGCCGAGTTTTTCAATAAAAGAGCAAAGATCAGAGAACCTACGAAATACATCAGGCAAGTCGCCCAGGCGCAGCCTTCCAATCCTAAAGCGGGAATCAAGAGAATGTTAAAGCCGATATTTGTCAGAGCCGCGAAAATTGAACTGAACATTGAAATATATGTTGTCGAAGTTGTATGAGAAAGGGAACTGTAACCGAGCAGGATCGGCAAATAAATTGTCGA
>DATHTS010000015.1:0-6459 GCA_035462935.1 Pyrinomonadaceae bacterium | reverse complement strand
GGTCAAACAGGCGGCGAGGAAACGTCTGAACAGGCTTCTTCGGCAACGGCAGGCGGCGAGGGCGGCGGTTCGACTTCCGGCGGCGAAGACAACGTAATTGACGCCGAATATGTTGATGTCGACGAAGAGAATAAGTAAGCTAAACAAAACAAATGAGCGGTGAACAAACGCGCCGCTCATTTTTCAAAGTTATGACAGTCGAAATAAAAATCGAAGAAGGCTTGATGGCGGAAATATGCGAAGCTGCAGATTTTGAGCAGAAAAGTTGTTCGGAATATATTAACTCCGCTTTACGCGCGGCACTACAGAACACCGAGCGCAAACGTCGGGAGCCGGAAGCCGTCAGACGCTTTAAGGAAAGCTACGAAAAATTTCCGCAAGAGCTTGATGACAGCGATGAGGAATGGGAGTATTGGCGGAAGCAGTATGAAAAATTTGAACGGAGCGAAAAATGATTCAAGGCGATGTTTTCTGGTATACCTTCAAAGAACCCGATAAACGTCGTCCCGTTTTGATTTTGATTAAAAATGAATTGATTCCCGAATTAAACAAAATCACAGTCGCGCAAATCACGACGACAATGCGAGACGCTCCGACGCAGGTTTGGCTTGATGAATCCGACGGTATGCTTGAAGAATGCGCGGTTAATTTAACTAACATCTATACCGTTCCTAAAGAAAAGCTCCGTTCATTTATTACTCATCTTTCCGATGAAAGGATGGATGAAGTTTTTGAAGCGATAAAATTCGCTTTCGGCTTTGAAAAATAAATTTGTCAGTTGTCGGTTGTTCGTTGTTGGTTGAAAAATCAACTGACCACTGACCACTGACCACTGACCACTGACAAATGGCGACAAAGAAAAATTATTACGAAACGCTCGGCATTAAAAAGGACGCTAAGCCTGATGAAATCAAAAAGGCTTATCGCAAGCTTGCGCGAAAATTTCACCCGGATGTAAATCCGAACGACAAAGCCGCCGAGGAAAAGTTTAAGGAAGTTCAGGAAGCCTACGACGTTCTTTCCGACGAGAAAAAACGCAAGGTATTCGACCGCTTCGGGTATTACCACGACAATCTCGACGTTGACTCGCCTTTCGGCGCGGGCGCGTCGAGAGGCGCGGGAACGGGCGCGGGCGGCTTTGATTTTTCGGGCTTTACGTGGGAAACAGGTCAGACTTCGACCGGCGGCGGCACGAGCTTTCGTGATATTTTTTCCGATCTTTTCAGCGGCGGAAGCGCAAAACGCGAACCTGAACCGCCGCAGGCAATGCCGAAAAAAGGCGCGGATATTGAAATGCCGCTTGCATTGAGCTTTGAAGAAGCGGTGAACGGATTAACGACCAATCTGACGGTTAATCGCTCAGAACAATGCTCGCGCTGTAATGGAGCGGGCGACATTGGTGGTCCGGTCGTTGTTTGCCCGACCTGTAAAGGAACGGGACAGGTTTTAAAAACCGGCGGGCGTTTGCAGTTTTCCCAAACCTGTCCCGACTGCGAAGGCACGGGAAGGCGGCGGCAGCCGTGTAGTTTATGCAACGGCAAAGGCGTAACGCCGAAAACCGAGCAGGTAAAAGTTCGCATTCCGGCAGGGGTTGATACAGGCTCGCGCGTTCGCATTCCGAAAAAAGGACACGGCGGTCGTTTGGGCGCGCCGCCCGGTGATTTATTTATCATAACGAATGTCGGAAAGCATCCGTATTTTACGCGCAAGGGCGATAACATTTACGTAACCGTTCCGATTACCGTGCCGGAAGCGGCTCTGGGCGCGAAAATCGAGGTTCCCACGGTTTCGGGCAAAGCGCAACTAAAAATTCCTGCCGGAACACAGTCGGGACAGAAATTCCGTCTGCGCGAGAAAGGATTTCCTTCCCTGCGAAACCCCGAAATGCGCGGCGACCAGTTTGTCGAGGTACAGATAACTCTGCCGAGAGTTATCTCCGAAGAAACAAAGGAAATTTTACGAAATTTCGAAAAAGCCAACGCGGAAAGCCCGCGCAAGGCAATGGGATTAGAGTGATTGTAAATTCCAAATTCCAGATTCCAAATTAAATGCTTGAATTTGGAATCTGGAATCTGGAATCTGCAATCTGCAATCTGGAATGAAAAAGAAGACCAAAACCTACACAATCAGCGTTGTGGCTGAACATTACGACGTTCACCCGCAGACTTTGCGGCTTTATGAGCGCGAAGGCTTGCTGAAACCATCGCGCTCGGAGGGCAACACGCGGCTTTACACGGATACCGACCTCGAGCGGCTGGAAATTATTTTGTCGCTGACGCGGGATTTGGGCGTGAATCTGGCGGGCGTGGAAATTATCCTCAATATGCGCGAGAAGATGGACGCGATGCAGCGCGAGTTTGAACGCTTTATCAGCTATCTGCAAAACCATGCCAGTGAAATTTCCTATCAGGTCGAAACTTTTTCCGAAAGCGAGGCTTTGATTCCCGTTTCCCGCCGTCCGCGCATTGATGACGAATAGCTTTTGTCTTTTATTCTGCGCCCGCGTTTTTCCTCTTTACATTCCAGCCTTTTTTAGCGAAAATAAACCATTCTAGCCCCTACACTATTTTAGGACAATTTTTTAGGAGATTTTTTAATGAAAAATATTTTTGGAAAGTCTTGTCTTCCGATATTTGTTATCTGTCTATTTTTCACGGCGGGCAGCTACGCTCAAACTCTGGATACAGTTACTTTTAGCGGCAGAGTAACCGACTCGAACGGTTTGGCGATTGTCGGCGCGACCGTTACGGCAACACTGGTTGAAACAACTGTTGAACGCTCGGTTACAACCGATGAGGAAGGTCGTTACCGGATTATCGAACTTGCTCCCGGAACATATAACGTAAAAGCGGCGGCGAGCGGCTTTGGAGCTAAGTCAAATCTCGGTTTAATCACCATAGCCGGACAAAGCCTGCAATTAAATTTCACTTTGCAGCCGGGCGACATTACGGCTGAAACTACGGTTACCGTAACCGAAGACGACGCTCCGGTGGTAGATATTACGCGCACTGTCGTCGGCGGAACTGTTACCCAGCGCGAAATTGAAGAGCTTCCGAACAGCACGCGAAGCCCGCTCGATCTTGTTTTCACACTTGGCGGCGTTGCGGAAGAACCGCTTTCAACCAGAGACGTGGCTGAAGACCGCGCATCCGCGGGAGTTAATCAGCCGACTCAATTAGTCGAGGGCGGAATTTTTTCGCTTTCCGGCGGCGCGGCTTTCTCAAACAATATTACGATTGACGGGCTGGATAACAACGATGACCGCGTGGCGCAGGAGCGCTTTCAACCTTCGATTGACGCAATCGCCGAGGTTCAGGTTATTACCAACCAGTTTTCAGCCGAATACGGGCGCGCTTCCGGCGGTCGTATTAATATCCGCACCCGCGCCGGAACAAATAGATTTCGCGGGCGCGCTTATTTATTTTTCCGTGACGATAACTTAAACGCTAATACCTACAACAACAATCGCCGCGGCATTCCCCGTTTGCCGTTTAGGGAATATAATCCCGGCGCCACTTTGAGCGGTCCGATTCCTTTCGGGTATTTTAAAAACAAAACTTACTTTTTCAGTTCGTATGAATACAGAAATTTAGACGATACGACCTTAATTGACACGGTTGTTCCAGTCGCGCAAAATCCGAGATTTGCGCTTCCCGCCCCAACTAATACCGGCGCTCAGCGTAATGATTTTAACGCTTCCGGCGCATTTATCGCTCCATTTATCGCAACAGTTGATACGCCTGCGCTTAACCACATATTTACCCAGCGCATTGACCATAATTTTACCAATAACCATAACATTACGTTTAATTACCAGCTTGGAAGACTGAGAAACTTCAGACAGTATTTAGGCTCGACGCGGGTGCTCGAAGAAGCGCTTCAGGGCAGACGACGCCAGAACGACGCTTTTTATATTACCGATAATTATGTCTTCAGCTCCAAAATGGTTAATCAATTCCGTTATCAATTTTCCACTTTCAAACCGGATTTCGCATCCGAAAATCCGCTCGACCCGGTAATACTGATAAGAGTCAGAGATACGGCAACGGTGGAAAACCGTTCGGGAACTTTGACGGCTGGAAATTCGACGGTAAATTTTGTCAGCACGCGGCGCGAAAAACGCCACCAATTTCAGGAAACACTAACCTATGTAGCGGGAACACATTCCCTAAAATTCGGCGGCGACGCGCAGGTGATCGAATCGGAAAATCTGGCGCTCGGCGACGCGACCGGAACATACAATTTTGATTCGGTGCAGGAATTTCTCGACAGTCAGGTTGTTCGTTTTCGCCGTAATTTCGGAACAAATTCAGTCCAAAAGAATACTTACTATGGATTATTTGTTCAGGATGAATGGAAAGTCCGTCCGAATATCACGCTGAGTATGGGTTTACGATACGAGCGTGAAACGATTATGGACGATAAAAACAATTTCGGTCCGCGCGTGGCGATTGCTTATTCGCCGGGCGATAAAGGCAGAACCGTTTTCCGCGCCGGCGCGGGAATTTTTTACAATCGGGCGCTGCTGCGGACAATAGATGATTACGCTCTCGGTCGTCAGCAGTTGAGTTTCGACAGCCGCAATCTTCTCGGTCCTTCGTTTGACGCTGATTGTTTTCTGCCGATAAACGCAACCCAGCAGCGATGTGTTTTTCTTGCCGCGCTTTCACAGTCTTTCCCGAATGCGCCGACGCTTGAAGATTTACGCGCTTTACATTCGCCGACGCTCGATATCAATCGGGGTTTTGTTACCGCGACAAATTTTTCGCGCCGTCTGGATGCGGATATAAAAATTCCAGAAAGCTATCAATTTAACGTCGGTTTTGAAAGAAACTTAGGTTCGGGAATCGCATTCGAAGCTAATTTTACTTTCAATAAGACGACGCATTTATGGCGCGAAACCAACGTTAATGCTTTTGTCCTGCCTTCACAATTCAATACTTACACCGACTTTCTTCTTTCACTCGGCAGTACGGTCGTAAACAACAGAACTTATACATTTGAACTCGGTTCAATGACGGATGCGGTCGGAATGCGCACGCCCACCGGAACGACCTGCACCGCGACATCACCACAATGCACCGTTAATCTAAACACCACTAATCGTTCAACAGCCGCCGCTTCGCCAATCGGCTTTGCCAGACAGGCTTTAGCCGCCCGTTTGAATCGCGGCGTTAATAATAGTTTGGGACAAATCGAACAGGTCGGCTCGATGGGCAACAGCGTCTATGAAGGCTTAATTCTTGAAGTGCGTCGTCGTTTCCGTCGGTTAGGCTACGGTATCGGCGCGTCTTTCCGCGCTGTTTATACATTGTCGCGCCTGCGTGACGACGGAATAGTAAATACTTCTTCGGCGCAAATCCCCGGTGATTTTAGAAGCGAATTCGGTCCGAGCGTTCAGGATCGCCGACATCGCTTTAATTTTTCCGGCACATTTGAATTGCCAAATTATTTAGGCAAATTGCGGATTTCGCCGCTGCTTAGATTAGCCAGCGGAAATCCGTTTAACTTATCAATCGGAGGCATTGACCGTAATCTCGATGATGTGAGCAATGACCGACCGAATTTCAGCGGAAACATCAGCGACCTTCGTTATCGCAATCCCGGCGATCCGTATCCGCAATCGGTTGTAAGCGCTATTTCATTAGCGCCGATTGGAAGTCCGGGCAATCTGCCGAGAAATGCCGGACGCGGACCGGCTTACTTTGTTTTTGACGTGAACTTCAGCCGCGAATTCAAATTCACCGAAAGATTTCGGCTGCGCCCGACTGTAGAAGTTGATAACATCTTCAATGCGAGAGTATTTACTTTTTCATCCGATTTTATCAATTTCGATAATGTCGGAATGCCTGCGTTTCAAGAGAACTTCTTAGTTCCTCAGAGAACTCTGCGACAGCGTCAAATTCTTCTGGGAATAAGATTCGATTTCTAAAAATCATTTCCACACAAAATAAAAGCCGCCGTAAAATTAAACTTCACGGCGGCTTTTATTTTTTATAAACTAAATTTATCCCTTCGCTTTTTTGATTTCCTCAATCAAAACCGGAACCGCTTCAAACAAATCTCCGACAATACCATAATCGGCAAGGTCAAAAATCGGCGCTTCGGCGTCTTTGTTAATTGCCACAATTGTTCCCGCGTTTTTCATTCCGACTATGTGCTGAATCGCGCCGGAAATTCCCAGAGCGATGTAAACCTTCGGCGCGACGGTTTGCCCGCTTGAGCCGATTTGACGGTCAATCGGCAGCCATTCGGAATCGCAAATCGGACGCGAAGCCGCCAAATCCGCGCCTAAAACATCGGCTAATTCCTGAGCTTTGGCGATATTTTCCTGCGATTTGATGCCGCGTCCGACCGCGACGATAATTTCCGATTTGGTCAAATCAACCGACGCTTTCGCCTCCTGACACGGCTCTTCGGGCTGCATCCGAAGTTCCCTGACTTCAACGTCAATCGTTT
>DATHTS010000014.1:0-3466 GCA_035462935.1 Pyrinomonadaceae bacterium | reverse complement strand
ACGACACACCAAATTTTATTTCTTTATAAAAAGTCTTTACATTAGAAAACTTTTAACTTATTATTTTGAGAATTAAATCCTAGATTCTAATACAAACTCAATGTCAAATTTTAGAGATAAAGCCAATTTAATTTGGGAGATTGCAGACCTTTTGCGCGGGCGTTATAAGCAATCGGATTACGGAAAAGTGATTTTGCCTTTTACGGTTTTGCGGCGGCTGGATTCGGTTTTAGAGCCAACAAAAGCAGACGTTTTGGAAAACTTTGAAAAATACAAAAATCAAGTTCCCGAAGCTCTTGAAAAGATTCTTAACCGCACAGCAAAAAATAGTTTTCATAATCGCAGCAAGTTTGATTTTAATGAACTCGTTAGAGATCACAATAACATCGGCGCGAACCTTAGAAACTACATAAACGGTTTCTCGGAAAATGCGAGAGATATTTTTATTGAATATTTTAAGTTCGATGACCAAATTCAAAAGCTCGAAAAATATAATCTGCTTTATCTTGTAATAAGCAAGTTTGCCGATGAAGAAGTCAGCCGGATTGTAAAAACCGCCAATTCGATGGAAATGGGTTATATCTTTGAAGAACTCATTCGGAAATTTGCAGAGGCAAGCAATGAAACGGCAGGGGAACATTTTACGCCGCGTGAAGTTATCAAATTGATGGTTAATCTTCTGTTTCGGGAAGATACAAACGATTTGACGCGGCAAAGTATTATCAAAACGCTTTACGATCCGGCTTGCGGAACGGGCGGGATGCTTTCGGTTGCCGAAGAATATCTGAATAATCTCAATCCTAATTCACGGCTCGAAGTTTTCGGGCAGGAAATCAATCCCGAATCTTACGCGATCTGTAAATCGGATATGCTCATCAAAGGGCAAAACACGAAAAATATGATCTTCGGCAATACATTTAATGAAGACGGTTTGGAAAACAGCCGTTTTGATTATATGTTGTCGAATCCGCCTTTCGGCGTGAATTGGCGGAATGCGGAAACCGAAATCAGAGATGAACACGCCAGACGCGGACATAATGGACGTTTCGGCGCGGGATTGCCTTCGATCAGCGACGGTTCTTTGCTGTTTCTGCAAAATATGCTTGCCAAGATGAAGACGAAAGACGAAGGCGGAAGCCGTCTGGCGATTGTCTTTAACGGTTCGCCATTGTTTTCGGGCGGCGCGGGCAGCGGGCAAAGTGATATTCGGCGTTGGATTATCGAAAACGATTGGCTCGAAGCGATTATTGCTTTGCCGGATCAGCTTTTTTATAACACGGGTATTTCAACTTACATTTGGGTTTTGTCGAACGATAAGAGCGAAACGCGGAAAGGCAAAGTTCAGCTTGTTAATGCGACAGGCGCAGATTTTTCGGACAAAGGCAATCCGTTTTATCTGAAAATGCTGCGAAGTTTGGGCGACAAGCGCAAGAAGATCGGCGATAAGGATGAAAAGCCACCTGAACCCGATCAAATTGGATATATTACGAACCTTTATTTCGAGCAGGAAGAAAACGAACATTGCAAGATTTTTGATAATCACGAATTTGGATATTGGCGAATCACGGTTGAACGTCCTTTGCGTTTGAATTTTCAGACAAGCCCGGAACGTATTCAAAAGATCGTTGATCTTCACGATGTGCCGTTTGCCGAATATCTGAAAACGAAAGAAGAAGTTGAAGAAATTGAAAAACTGATTGGCGAACTGACTACCGCCGAAAAGCAGAAACTCAAACAGGCGGAAAATCAATATTTGAAAGATCGTGCTTTTACGCCGGAAGAAATCGAAGAAATAAAAGACGCGCTGAGATTGATTGATGAAACCAAACTTTATAAAAACCGTGAAGCGTTTTTGAAGGTTTTCAATAAAGCGTTGAAAGATGCCGAATATAAACCGACGAACGCGCAAAAGAAAAAGATTCTCGATTGTCTTTCCGAACGCGATCAGACCGCCGAAATTTGCCGCGATAAAAACGGCAATCCCGAACCTGATCCCGAACTGCGTGATTATGAAAATGTTCCGCTGATTGCCGTTCCCGAAAAAGACGCTTTCGGCGAAGATGTGATTGACCGCGAAACGATCAATGAATATTTTGAGCGTGAAGTTTTGCCGCACGTTTCGGACGCCTGGATTGATTGGGATAAAACGAAGGTCGGTTACGAGATCAACATCACGAAATATTTTTACAAATACAAACCTTTGCGAACATTGGCGGAAATCCGCGCCGATATTCTCGCGCTCGAAGACGAAACTGACGGAATGATTAAAAAGGCGGTCGGCGTATGAAAACTTACGAAAAATATAAGCCTTCGGGAATTGAATGGATTGGCGATATTCCAGAGCATTGGAATTATCACAGGATAAAAGCTGTTTTTGAATCTGAGCAAAACGGAATTTGGGGCGATGAAAGTCAAGAAAATGAAAATGATGTTTATTGCCTTAGAGTCGCAGATTTTGATAGAGATTTTGATAATTTATCAAAGCAAAACAACACTTTAAGAAACATTTCAAATCAAGACTTTGAAAAACGAAAGCTAGAGTTCGGAGATTTGCTTTTAGAGAAATCCGGCGGCGGTGAAAAAACTCCAGTTGGAAGAGTTGGGGTTTATGATTGGCATAATGAAAACGCAGTTTGTTCAAATTTTATGGCTCGCCTCAAAGTAAATTCAGACAAAGCAAAATCTAAATTTCTGTTCTACTTTTTCAAAAAACTCTATGCAGTTCGCATAAATACTAAATCAATTAAGCAAACAACAGGTATTCAAAATCTCGATAGTTATAACTACTTTAATGAAATCATTTGTTTGCCGACCCTTCCCGAACAAACCGCGATTGCCGATTATTTAGACGAAAAGACAGCGGAAATAGATAAACTGATTGCGAACAAAAAAAGGCTCATCGAACTGCTCAAAGAAGAACGCACGGCAATCATTAACAAGGCAGTAACACGCGGCATCAACGCCGACGCAAAACTAAAACCTTCGGGCATTGATTGGCTCGGCGATATTCCTGAACATTGGGAAGTTAAGAAATTGAAATGGCTTACAAATTTAATTCAAACCGGACCCTTTGGAAGTCAACTTCACGCCCAAGATTATGTAACAGGCGGCATTCCTGTTATTAACCCTGCACACATAAGCGAATCAAAGATTTTTCCAGATGAAAACTGCGCGGTCGCTTTGGAAACTTGGAAAAGGTTAGAAAGACACGCTTTTGAACTCAATGACATTGTGATTGCTCGACGAGGTGAAATGGGTAGGTGTGCTTTAATCAATGAAAATGAAGTTGGGTGGCTTTGCGGAACAGGTAGCCTGTTAATTCGTCTAAATCTTGCAATTGCAGACGCGAGATTTTTAACAATTCTGCTTTCCAACGATGGAGTAAAAAGCTATCTATCCTTAGTTTCTGTCGGTTCTACAATGGACAACTTGAATACAACGATTTTAGGAGAATTACCGCTTTCGT
>DATHTS010000013.1:0-2169 GCA_035462935.1 Pyrinomonadaceae bacterium | reverse complement strand
TTTCGGCGCTCCTTCATCCATACGAAAATACAACGCGGGTTCGATCAATTCAAGTTCCATCAAAGCAAAATCATCGCCCGCGTCGCGCACAAAATCAACCCGCGCGTAAAGCGGCGGCGGTTTGATAAAATCGAAAGCCTTTCGCCCCGCTTTCAGAAGCTTCGCGTCCGGCTCAACCGCCTGAATTATCCCGCCGTGTTCTTCCTGAACGCGAAAATCCGCCGGTTTCGGCGTTTTCAGAATCGCGTGGCTGTATTCGCCTCCGAAATAAAAAAGCGAAAATTCGCCTTCGCCGACAATGTTCGGCATAAAAGGCTGAACCATATATTTTCGCGCGGCGAAAATCTCGCTCAATTCGGGCGGAAAATCTTGCAGGAGATAAGTGAATTCGGCGGTCGCGCTGATGATCGGTTTGATGATGATTTCGCCGGTTTTGAAAAATTCGCGCCAGCTTTTAAAACGCTCTTCATCAATTTTCTCTTCGCCCCAAACGGTTGGAACAATGTTGATTCCGGCGTTTTCGAGTTCGCGCAAATAAATTTTGCTGAGATTCCACTCGACGATTTTCAAAGGATTTTCCAAACGCGCTTTCGAGCTTTCAATTTGCCGCAAAACGTCTAAAAAAGCGTCCGGCTCGCTTTGATAATCCCAGGTCGTGCGAATGACAACCGCTTCAAAATCGTTCCAATCAACAGTTTTATCGCGCCACGAAATTGTTTCGACATTCCAGCCCAATTCGCGCAAAGGCGCAATCGCAAGTTCATCATCGCTGACGTAACCGGCGAGGCTGTCCATCGAAAGAAAACAACATTGGCGCATAAAAAAGGGATTTGCCCGCGAAAGACGCGAAAAATACGAAAAATTTAACTGTTATTTTTTTATTTCCTGACGACTTCCCGGTTTTACGGCTTCATCGCCTTTCGCGCACAGTGGACAATCTTCGGGCTTGTAACTCGGAACTTCCAGAGTTGTGAGCGCGATTCGCGGAACTCCAACATCCGCTTTGCCGCCGGAACGGTCAATGATCGAAGCCGCCGCCGCGACTTTCGCGCCGCGCGATTCGAGCGCTTCGATGCATTCGCGGGTCGAGCCGCCGGTCGTGATAACGTCTTCGACCACCAGAATTCTTTCGTTTTCCCGAACGGAAAAACCGCGCCGCACGGTCATTACGCCGTTTTCGCGCTCCGTCCAGATGAAGCGCACGTTTAACGCTTCAGCAACGGAATAACCGATAATCAGTCCGCCGATTGCGGGCGAAGCAACCGTTTCGATTTTTTCATCAACAAAGCTTTCCGCTATCGCTCTGCCGAATTTTGCCGCGTCAGACGGGTATTGCAAAGCCAAAGCGCATTGCAGATATTGCGGGCTGTGCAGACCGCTCGAAAGGATGAAATGACCTTTCAGAAGCGCGCCCGTTTGGAGGAAATGTTCTAAAATTTTTTCGGAATTCATAATGATAGCTTGCAGTTTCGGCGTTTCACGCTAGAATGAAAACGATGCCACCTTATCCTAACTTAATTTCGGACTCATTTCTAATCACCGAGACAATCCGCGTTTTGCAGTCGTCAGGCGGGCGCGCTTCGGCGGTCGAGATTGTGGATTACGTGATGAATATCTCTGCGCCCGCGCCGGATTTGGCGAAAACGCTGGTCGCGGATTTGATAGAAATTGACCCGCGTTTACAGCTAAACGACGATTTTTTGGAACTTATTCAGACAGATTGTGATGGTCGCTGCCTTTCGGAAACTGATTTTGTCGTTTTCGATTTGGAAACCACGGGCGCGAAAACGCCGGAATGCCGCGTTACGGAAATCGGCGCGTATCGAGTTAAAAACGGCGCGATTGTTGATGAATTTCAAACGCTGGTTAATCCTGAAACGTATATCCCGCCGTTTATTACGAGTTTGACCGGCATCAGCAACGAAATGGTCAGGCGCGCGCCGAGGTTTCGTGATGTGGCGTCGGATTTTCTGGATTTTATCGGCGACGCGGTTTTAGTCGCGCACAACGCGCATTTCGATATGCGCTTTCTGAATTTTGAAATCGGCAAAATCTATGAAGATTACCGCGTGGCAAACCCGCATCTTTGCACCGTTCGCCTCGCCCGCAAACTGCTTCCGCATATCGCCAATCATCGTCTTCACACGGTCGCCGATTATTATTCAATTC
>DATHTS010000012.1:0-3811 GCA_035462935.1 Pyrinomonadaceae bacterium | reverse complement strand
TTGATTCACCATACAGATTCAACGCGCTCAAGAAAGCCAAATCGCCATTCATTCCTTGCGGATGCCCGGCAGGAAAGACAGTTGTATCTACCGCGCCGGTTTTCATTTCGTTTTCACCGTTCTTATTCGTCCAATAACCTTTCGTTCTACCCGTAAGATTCGGTCCGAAACAAACATTGCCGAAATCAAGGTCTTCGATTAAACCGACACAGACTTCCGGGTTTTCAGAATCGCAAGTAAAAGGTCCGTTAGCCGTGCCACTATAGCCTCGAAATTCATCGCTGGGGGCGCCCGGAGCGGTTTGTACCCAGTAATATGACGGCTCCATTCCCGTGAACGGCACTTCTTCTTCTACCGTGTATTCCGCGTTTGCAGGAACGCCTTCGACTTCCCAGCATCCGTCTTCGCCGGTCGTGGTATTAACTTCAACCTCGCCGTATGTAACTCTTATTCTGACGCCGGCAACCGTAACTTCCTGATTATTCCAAATTCCATTTGCATTGGCATCATAGAATTTACAGCCGCTGAGAGTATATGTTACGTCCTCCGGCGGAGGCGGAGTGTTAGATTTAATCTTGAAATTGTCGGTTTTAGCATCATTACTTCTAAAACTCAATACGGGAGAAGTCATTGGGTCTCCTACAATATTCGTATTGCTGTTCTGACGAATCAGCCAAACTTTGTAGACTCCTCCGCCATTCGGTGAATCATTAAAAGGCGCCAGTTTGACCGGTGTTGACCCATTCGCCGAGTTGGGTGTGCCGATTGGATGCGGGCAAGGTCCGGCGGAATTTGAAACTCTGCCGCCGGCTACTGTCAATTGCCGACATCTCGCAGGATCAGTTGAAAGCAAAACCGAACCGCTCGGATTGGTCACCTGAAAATAATATGTGCCATTGGGAAGTCCGTTAGCATTCATATTTTGCGGACCGCCGTTTAGATAAACATCGTCTTTGCTGTCATAACCATTTTGGTTTGTCGCTGAGCCATCCGAGTTGGATGTAAAAATAGCGCCATGAAAACCGCCTTGCGCCAAAATCTGAGTTGAGATTGCTGAAACAACCAGTGCAAGAGCAATCAAAACAACGAAAGAAAAGGCTTTTTTCGAGTTTGATTTTAATCTATTCATTCTTTTTATCTCCTTTCTAAATTCTATTAAATTATGTCTTTACACTAAGTTGTTTGAGCTTAGTGCCGTTTAGCTGAAAACCTTCCCGCTGAAGTTTTCATCTATAAACACCTAAATAGCGAAATTTCCACAAACACTGTCGTATTTAACAGTCATCTTTATCAGCGCGGATTTTCGCTCGGGCTTTTGGGCTTACAGCCGATACTAATAAATTAAATATAAATTGTCATGAGAGATTAGTCCTTTTTTTATAGGACTTTTCTCCTGTTTTTTTTGCGGAAAACATAGGAAAAAAGTCCTATACGATAAAAAGAAGCGATTTATTTTTGTCGGAGCGCGGGCATCCCTGCCCGCCGCTGAGCGCGAAAGCGCGAAAAAATTCGTTTAATCAAAGAAGCGACTAAATAAGGATAGTTACACCGCTCACGCGGCGTTTGCGGGCGAGCCGTCCGCGCTCCGGCAAATTGGCAGTTTTGTTTTCAAACAACGCGAAAGGATTCAAAACGCCCGAACTAATTTGCGAAAAAACTATTCGCTTCCAAACTTGAATTTGCTACTCGCTTAAAGATTTATGCTAATATTCTGCTCGACACGCCTTTCGCAAGTCCTGAAAAATAACGGAGAAGATTTTTATGCTGACGCTTTTGGCAATCGTCTTTTTATCTTGGCTGATTTTCGGTTATTTCTCCTACGGGCGCTGGATCGCAAAGCAATTTAAATTAGACGACAGCCGCGCGACGCCCGCCAATAAAATAAACGACGGCGAGGATTTCGTTCCGACGCGCCCGTTTTATCTTTTCGGTCAGCATTTTTCGGCAATCGCGGCGGCAGGTCCGATTGCGGGACCGATTCTCGCCTGTCAATATTTCGGCTGGCTGCCGTGTCTTTTGTGGATTGCTCTGGGCGTGGTTCTGATCGGCGCGGTTCACGATTTTTCGGCGCTGACTTCTTCCGTCCGGCACGGCGCGACTTCGATTGCGGAAATCACAAAGGAAAAATTGGGCGGCGGCGCGGGACGGGCGATGATGGCTTTTATCTGGATTGCGCTGATTTACGTGATCGTCGCTTTTACCGACATCACCGCCGGAACTTTTGTTTCGGGAACGGAGGAATTGCAGGGCATTCAGAATTTTAACGCGGGCGGCGCGGTGGCGATTGCATCGGTGATGTATCTGGGGCTTTCGATTATTCTCGGTTTGGTCGAAAGATTTCTAAAACCTCCGCTCTGGCTTTCGACCGTCATTTTTGTTCCGACGGTTTTTGCTCTTTCGTGGCTCGGCACGAAATTCTCGACCGTGTTTTTGCTTGATCATACGAGCTGGGCGGTTTTGATTTTGATTTACTGCATTATCGCCTCGCTCGTTCCGGTCTGGGCTTTGCTTCAGCCGCGCGGTTATCTCGGCGGTTTTGTGCTTTACACGGCGTTGGCGCTCGGCATTATCGGCATTTTCTTCGGCGGCTACGAAATCGCGCAGCCCGCCTTCAAATCCTGGGACATCGGCGGAATGACAGGGACGCTTTTCCCGTTTCTTTTTGTCACAATTGCCTGCGGCGCGTGTTCCGGCTTTCACGGTCTGGTTTGTTCCGGCACGACCTCGAAACAGATTGACAAGGAAACCGACACGCACACAATCGGCTACGGCGCGATGCTGGCGGAAGGTTTTGTCGCATTTATTGCGCTCGTCACGATTATGATCGTCGCGCAGGAAGCCGCCAAAGGCGTTTCGCCCGGAAAAATTTACGGCAACGGAATCGGCGAATTTTTGACGCTTTTTATTGGAAGAGAAAATCTTCCGTTTGCCATAACGTTCGGCGCGATGGCTTTTTCAACATTTGTTTTCGATACTTTAGACGTGAGCTTGCGGCTAGGTCGTTATATCGTGCAGGAGCTTTTCGGTTTGAAAGGCAGAATCGGCGCGATTATCGGAACGCTTTCGACGATTTTCGTCCCGTTCATCTGCGTTCTCATCGCCCCGAAAGGAAGTTGGAGCGAATTCTGGACACTTTTCGGCGCGTCGAATCAACTGCTCGCGGCTCTGACTTTGCTTTCAATCACCGCTTGGCTTTATCAAGCGCGGCAGCGAATCGCGTTTACGCTTTTGCCGATGCTTTTCGTTTTGTTTATCACGCTCTGGGCTTTATCGAGTTTAGTCATCGGAAATTTCAGCCAGTCAGCCGGTTTCGACATAAAATTCATCAACGGCGCGGCATCGCTCGCGCTGATTTTGCTGGCGATTTATTTAGTCATTACAGCGATAATTAAATTAAGAGGCGAGAGAGGCGGCGGAGTAAACGAAAAATGGATAGTGGATAATGGATAATTAAAAACAAAATTATTATCCATTATCCACTATCCATTATCCATTACTAAAGTATGCCTTCAATCGAAGAAAATCTAAATATCAGAGAGGTTATCACGCCGCAGGAAGCGCGTTTCGAGCTTTGGCGCAACCGCGCTGGCTTTGTTCTCGCGCCACTCGCTTTTGTGCTGATTCTTTTCGCGCCGCTTAATCTCAAACCCGAAGCACATAATCTCGCCGCCGTTATTTCCGCCGTTATTATTTTATGGATTTGCGAGAGCCTGCCGATGCCGGTAACGGCTTTGCTCGGCGCGGCGCTGGCGGTAATTTTGAAAGTCGCTCCGGCAAAGGACGTTTTCGCGCCGTTTGCCGATCCGCTGAT
>DATHTS010000011.1:0-8477 GCA_035462935.1 Pyrinomonadaceae bacterium | reverse complement strand
CTGACCACGATCAACGAACAAAATCTTACCGTTTCGAGAATTGGAAACGCGCGCGCGCTCCTTTCTGACCGTATTTTTTACGTTCTTTCTGGCGCGGGTCGCGGGTTACCAAACCGGCTTTTTTCAAAGCCGGACGCAAATCGGCATTATATTCCATCAAAGCGCGGGTAATTCCGTGACGAACCGCTCCCGCCTGTCCCGTCGTTCCGCCGCCGTCAACATTAACTAAAATGTCAAATTTGCCGACGGTGTCGGTTAAGCGAAGCGGCTGACGGATAATCATCCGCAATGCTTCATTTGGAAAATACTCTTCAAATTTCCGTTTGTTGATTTGAATATCGCCTCTGCCCGGGCGGAGATAAACTCGCGCCGTTGAGGTTTTTCTGCGACCAGTTCCGTAATATTCTATTTCTGCCATACTTTTGAGATGTCAGATGTCAGATGTCAGATGTTAGTTTTCACTAGCATCTAGCATCTGGCATCTAGCCACTATTTATCTTGTTTCAATTTCAATTGTTTCCGGTTGCTGCGCGGAATGCGGATGATCCGCATCGGCATAAACCTTTAATTTTTTCGCCATCGCCTTGCCGAGCTTGGTTTTCGGGAGCATTCCCTTAACCGCGAGTTCGACAATTTTTTCCGGTTTGGTTTCAAGCATTTCCTTAACCGATTTTTCTCGAAGACCGCCCGGATAAAGCGTGTGATAGCGATACTTTTTTTGTTCGTTTTTCGAGCCTGTGAAAACCGCGTGGCGGGCGTTGATGATCACGACGTGATCGCCCATATCCATAAACGGCGTGTAAGCGGGATTGTTTTTACCCGACAAAATCCGCGCCACTTCCGTCGCCAATCGTCCGACGGTTTTGCCCTTGGCATCCACCACGAACCATTTGCGGTTTTCCGCTAAGCCCTTTCCGCTAGGAAAATATGTACTCATAATAGCCTGCTATTGTATAAATTTTCGCCAAAAATGCGAACTGATAGAGTATCGAAAAACGCCTTGAGCGTCAAGTAAAGATTAGCTGTTTATTGAGAAACCGAATTTCGCGCCCGCTAAAATCAGCCCGACAATCGTTTTCGCATCTTCAATCTCGCCTGCTTTTATCTTTTCAAACGCTTCCGAAAAACTAATTCTGACAATCGAAAGAATCTCATCTTCCTCCAACTTCTGCTCCGTTTCGGTCAAATCCGTCGCCATAAAAACAAACATCTTCTCTTCCAAAAAACCGGGCGAAACATAAAACTCGCTCAGTTTTTCGATTGTTTTTGCCGTTACGCCGATTTCCTCTTCAAGTTCGCGCAACGCCCCCTTTTCAGGATTTTCCCCTTTATTCAAAGTTCCGGCGGGAATCTCCAAAAGATATTTTCCAGCCGCATGACGATACTGTCTGACCAAAGCGACGGTGTTATTCTCGAAAACCGGCACAATAACCGCGCTTCCGTGATGGGAAACGATCTCGCGCTTGTATTCTATCGAACCGTCGCGGATTTTCGCTTCGTAAATGTCAAAAACTTTTCCTTTATAGATTGTTTCGGTTGAAATGATTTCTGGCTTCATAAACTTTTACCGCAGAGACGCGGAGACACAGAGTTTTTTTTAATAGAAAAATAAGGTTTCTAATATTTTAACTTATGTTTCTTTCTCTCTGTGTCTCCGCGTCTTTGCGGTTCAAAAATAATTATTTATTCAAAAAATCCCTAACTCGTTTCATATCTTCCCACACCTCGCGTTTTTTCGACGGGTCGCGCAGAAGATAAGCCGGATTAAAAGTCGGCATCAATTTTATTCCGTTGTAATCGTAAAACTCGCCGCGAATCTGAGAAATCGCCTTTTTGGTGTTCATTAAAACTTTTGTCGGCGTATTTCCCAGAGAGATTATGACTTTCGGTTTTATCGCCAGCATTTCACGATGCAGAAACGGCGCGAAAAAACTAATAATGTCGGGCGTGAGTTCGTCGCCTGCCGAGATAAATTTCACAACGTTGGTTAAATAAACATCATCGCGTTTGAGTCCAATCGCGGCAAGAATCCTCGTCAAAAGCTCGCCGACCGGACCCATAAACGGCTTTTCCGAATCGGCATCGGGAAGTCCGGGTGATTCGCCGACCACAACGACATCAGCATCCGTTTTGCCCGTCCCGAAAATAAAAAATCTTTCGGGAAACAAAGCCTTGCCCTTTTCGAGCAGTTCCTGATTTATTTCGTCAATTGTTTCGGTTGACGGCAAATCTTCCTGAAAATCAAAAAGCGAAGGATTATTCATCTGATTTTACAAGCCATCCGGCAAATTTCTGTTCCACATCTTCACGCGAGATTCGGCTGGCGGCAATGTCGAGAAAGAGTTCGATAATTTCATCGTTTGTAGCTTTTAATTTCGCGCCGTTTAGTTTTAAAAAAAGCTCGGAAACGACCGCCGCGATTCGCTTATTTCCGTCCACGAATGCGTGAGCCTGCGATAAATGATAAGCGTAAGTTGCCGCTAGTTTTGCGAGGTCTTCGGTTTCGTAATTATAGCGATTTGCCGCCGCGTTCAAAGCCGATTCCAAACCGCCCGCATCGCGCAAACCTTCACTGCCGCCGGTTTCTTTGATGATTTCCGAATGAACCAGCAAGACCTCATCAAAGTCGGGAAAGAAAATTTCGCTCATTCGTGTCCCTTTCCCAGTTCGATCAAAGCGGATTTTCGTTCTTCGATAATTTCCCGCGTCGCTTCCAAAACTTTCCGCCTTCGTTCACTCTGCGCCGGACGCAAAACTATCTCATTATTTTCATTTTTGGTAACTTCCAACTCGTCACCATCGTTAATTCCGAGTTTTTCCATTTCATCGGCAGGAATGGAAATAGTTCTGGAATTTTCACTATTTGCAATTACAGTCAACATAAAAAACCTCAAATAAATTTTACTTCAACTTATTCAATTCGTCGCGCACCTTTTTCATATCTTCCCACGTCTCGCGCTTTTTCGACGGGTCGCGCAAAAGATACGCCGGATGAAAAGTCGGCATCACTTTCACGCCGTAATAATCCTGAAATTCACCGCGCAATTTTGTAATCCCGACTTTCGTGTTAAGCAGATTCTGCGTCGCCGTGTTCCCCAAAACGACGATGATTTTCGGGCGCACTACGGCGATTTCACGAATCAAAAACTGCTTGCAAACGTCGGCTTCGGCTTGCGTCGGCTGGCGGTTTCCCGGCGGGCGGCAGCGATTAACGTTGCCGATAAAAACGTCTTCGCGCTCCAATCCGATAGCCCCGATAATTTTGTTCAAAAGCTGCCCGGCGCGCCCGACAAAAGGCTTGCCTTCCGCGTCTTCATTCGCGCCCGGCGCTTCGCCGATAAACAATAAATCAGCTTCACGATTTCCCGTGCTGTGAACAATCTTCGTCCGACCTTCCCAGAGCGGACAGCGCGTGCAGTTGCCGCAGTCGGCGTGAATATCTTCGAGCGTTTCGTTCGCCTCGGGCAAAGTCTGGCTGATGTCGCCAAACAAAGTATCCTGCGGAATTTCTTCGATTTTTTTTCTTGGCATTTCTTCTTTTTCCCCTTGTTCCTGATTTTGATTCGTCGGAATAAAAGAACTCCTCTTCGGCAAAGAAGGCAAACGCGAAAGCCTCGTCTGCTCCAAAAGGCTGCGCCGCGCCGTTTTCGTTTCTTCGCTCTCAACTTTCGGTGGCGCTTCGGCGACTTTTTTCAAAATTTCCTCGCTCGGAACAAATTTCTCCAAACGCTCACGCGGAATTTCAGAGTTTGAATTTGGAATAAGGATTTCAGGTAAATCCACATTAATATTTTCCACGCCGAGTTCCTGCAAATAAAGTACCTGCTCTTTTATTTCGGTAAAAAAAGCGGTTAATTCTTTTCTTTGTTTTTCATTGCTCATAAGTTTTATTTCTCGATTCGAGAAATACTCACAGTATAACTTTTGAAAATAATTTTTGATAAAAATGTAAGATTTCGCATTAAAAACTCATATATAAATGAAAACTTATTTTATCAAAAAAAAAGGAGAATTTATATGTTTGGTGGAGATACACTGTTTACCCAGAGATTTCTAAAAGGACTTGGGTTTTATACCGGAGACCTTGACGGTCTCTTTGGACCTTTAACAAACAAGGCAGTATTGCTTTTTGAGGATAAATATGACGAGATTGCCGACCGAATGGGCAGATTCGACAAGCGCTCCGAATCTTCGATTACGACGCTTCATCCGAAAGCCCAAGAAATAGCTCGTGAGTTTCTTAATAATATTGCCGCATCCGGTATTTTAGGGGGAACGACAATCAGAATAATTTCCGGCACTCGAACCTACGCCGAACAATCTGCAATATTTGCTTTGGGACGAACAAAACCTGGAAAGATCGTAACCAATGCCGGTCCTGGACAATCAAATCATAATTTTGGAATTGCTTGGGATATTGGATTGTTCAACGGCACGGATTATTTAGAAGACTCGCCTCTTTATAAAAAGGTAGGTAAAGAAGGAAAGAAAATCAGTTCAATCGAATGGGGCGGCGACTGGAGCAGTTTTATTGATTTGCCTCATTATCAGGTCAAAAGCGGCTTGTCTTTAAAGAATCTAAGAGCGAAGTTTGAAAAAGGCGAGCCATGTTTAGCATAAAGTCAAAACGAATAAACACTTTTGAATCCTAATAAATTGCGGCATCTTTGCCTGACTGGTCAGGACTAGGATTTTAATTCTTGACGAAATTTTAAAATTTCGTCAAGAATTTTGTTTGCCATTTCCTGCTTCGGCATTTGCTGAAGTTGGATTTCTTGACTGCCGCCCTTTATTAAAATCGTTGCGATATTCGTATCCGAATCGAATCCCGCGCCGTCTTTTGTAATGTCATTAGCGACGACCAAATCAAGATTCTTCTTTTCCATTTTCGATTTGGCATAATTAACTACATCGTTGGTTTCCGCCGCGAAACCGACGACTAATAACCCATCGTGCCGGTTGTTTGAAACATTCGACAAAATATCAGGCGTTTTTTCGAGCTCAAGAGTTAGAGTTTCCGCTGATTTCTTGATTTTAATTTCGGCTTGATTTTTCGGGCGATAATCGGCGACCGCCGCCGCGCCTATGAAAACGGTCGTTTCGGACAGTTTTTTCTTCACGGCTTGAAACATTTCTTCGGCGGTAATGGCGCGAATTACCTCGACATTTTCCGGCGGTTCAACCGTCGTCGCGCCGCAGACCACCGTAACGCGCGCGCCTCTTTCCCGCGCCGCTTTCGCCAGCGCGAAACCCATTTTGCCAGACGACTGATTCGCGATAAACCTCACCGGATCAATCGCCTCGCGCGTTCCGCCAACCGTAATTAGAATATTTTCGCCCTTCAAATCTTCATCAATTTCAGATTCCAGATTCCAGATTCCAGATTCGCTTTTCTCCTCTTCTCCTCTTCTCCTCTTCTCCTCTTCTAAAATCCCCGCGTCTCCGCGTCTCCGCGTCTCAGCGTCAAGTAAAGCCACAGCCTGCGCCGCGATATTCTCAACGTCTTCAAGTTTTCCCGTTCCGACCGTTTTGCAAGCCAGTTCGCCCGCAATCGGCTCGACAAAATGAATTCCGTCTTTTTTCAATTTCTCAATGTTTCTCTGCGTTGCCGGATGAAACCACATCGTCGTGTTCATGGCGGGCGCAATCAAAACCGGCGCGTTTGAAGCCAGATAAGTAGAAGTTAAAAAGTCGTCGGCGATGCCGGTTGCAAATTTTGCAATGATGTTGGCAGTGGCGGGAACGATTAAAAGCAAATCTATATTTTGCGAAAAATTAATGTGAGCAATCGGATCGGGATTTTCCGGCGCGTAATCGTCAACCAGAACATATTTTTCCGTCAGAGCGCGAAACGTTAAAGGCTGAACAAACTCGGTCGCGTGTTTCGTCATCGCCACACTCACATCGCAGCCTGATTTTTGCAAAAGCCGCAAAACTTCAACCGCTTTATAAGCCGCGATTCCGCCGCAAACGCCAAGCCCGACGCGAAATTTCTTTTTCGATTCGCTCATAAATTCACGTGCAAGTTTAACATTAACTTTTTAACAGCAAAAGTTACGAAATAAAACACCGAAGACTGTTGCTGTCCACAGTAAAAATTACAAAAAGCTGTGTTAAAATTCCAAAAGAACTAGCGAAACAAAATGGAACAGCCGACACTTTTTGATTCAGATACGAAAAACGCCGAAATCGAGCAGGTATTGCTCTACGCTTTGGGCGAATTCCAGTCGCGCGGCAAAGTTCTGGCGATGCGCGAACTCGCGCTCGACCGTCTGCGCGGCGCTTTTAAAAGAGCGGCGGAAAAATTCAATTTGGAAGAATTTTCCGATGAGAAAATCGCCGAAAATCTGGAAAAGCTCGGCGCAAAAGTCGTGCAGGTTCCGAGTTTTGTCGCCAAGCATCCGTTCCGCGTTACCGTTTCACAAAATACGGCGGAACGCGCGTTACAGTTTTATAACGAGAAAATAAAAGAGCCTGATTCCGGAGAAAAACTATGAAAATCACAAAAACTTTTTTAAGCGTCTTTTTCTTAACCTTCTTAATTGGCTATGTTTCGGTTTTGCCAATCAAAAAGGTTTCCGCACCAAAAGGAATTTCGATAATAATTCCAAAAGAAAATTCCGACTTACCAATTGAAACGAAAGTTGAGGAAGAAATCCTTGAAGAAAATAATGATTGGCAGGAAGAAGATGAAACAAAATTTAAAATAAAACTCATAGAAACAGGCGAAGGCTTCCACGGCGACGAAATCCAAGCCAAATCGGGTGAAACCTGGCTTGGGCTTTTCAAAGAGAAGAATAAATATAATTTGCGCTCAGTAAAAATAAAAGTTCGCCGTAGTTTTGATGTTATTGTTGATGAGCTCGAAGAAAAGACCGGGAAAGATGTTATCGTAGAGGGTAAAAAACAACCACTTTTTCTGGTTAAAAATGCGGAAATGTTGCGTGAAGGGGAAATCAAAACGGTTTTTTACGCTCCGTCATTTGATGAGGCAATTAGGCTACAAAATGGTTTCGTTGCTGAATATAAATTAAACGATAAAAAATACAATCTCAGGGTTGAAGGCGGGACAAACTCATCAACTCTTATTTTAGAATCAGAAAATAATAGACAGGTTCTTTATTTTGTTGGCGCGATGGGAGATGCGACTTGGAATTTATATTGGGTTGGGGACTTGGATAAAGACGGAAAACTAGATTTATATGCTGATATACCTGTCTTTTATAATTTTTCTCAAAAAAGATTGTTTCTTTCTTCACAGGCGGAGAATGGAAGACTCGTAAAACAAGTAGCACTTTTTCATACTATTGGCTGTTAATGAAAAATCAAACGGAAACTCAAGCCAAATTGTGGCAATACGTGGAAAAGCACAAGCCCAAAATCGAAAACGTCTTGCGCGAACATTTGCCGCTTGCGCCGCCGCATATTGAGACGAAATTTAACGAGGCGATAGAATACGCTTTATATTCGGGCGGAAAACGCATTCGTCCTGTATTGACTTTGCTCGGCGCGGAACTTGTCGGCGGAAATGCCGAATCGGTTTTGCCTGCCGCCGCCGGAGTCGAATTTATTCATACAAGTTCGCTGATTTTCGATGATTTGCCGTGTATGGACAATGCTTCCGAACGGCGCGGCAAAGTTTCGCTGCACGAAAAATACGGCGAAGGTTTAGCGATTTTGGCGGCAATCGGTTTATTAAATGCTTCTTACGGTTTGGTTTTCGTCAATCACTGGGAAATGCCTAAACGGGCGATGCGGGCGCACGCCGAAATGGTCGAATGCGTTGGCGCGGCGGGAATGGTCGGCGGGCAGACGGTTGATCTGGCTTTGGCGAAAGGCGCTGGCGCGAATGATGGTTCAAATTACGATTTTGAATCGGTCAGAAATTTGAAAACTTCGGCTTTGATGCGCCTTTCATTAAGAGTCGGCGCGATTTTGGGCGGCGCAAATGATTTCGAGCTTTTGCAGCTTTCGCGCTTTGCCGGGCTTTTGGGCGACGCTTATCAATTGAGCGATGATCTGCTCGATTTGGAAGAAGACGGCGAGATTTTTGCGGGGGAAACTTTCGCCATAAATCAAGGTGAAGAAATGGCTGGGTTGAAGTTAAAATTAATTATCGCGGATGCCAAGCGCGTTTTAGTCGAAAATTTTTCCTTATCGGAAGCGCGAGATTGTTTGATTCAGTTGGCGGATTATTTAGCGGAAAGAAAAAATTAAATTATGGCGACGGCAGTTTTAACAAATTATAGGGAAATAATTACACACCTTCCGGCGGGCAGCGAAATTCGTTTGCGCGAGCAAACCTGGGAAGATTACGAGGAAATTCTTGAATCTTTCGGCGAGGCGGGCGGTTTGCGAATTAGTTTCGACGGGGAAAACGTAAAAATTATGACTCTTTCGACCAAACACGAGAAATTTGTCAGATTTATCGAAATGATTATTACGACTTTGAGTTTAAAGACGAGAAAAAAAATTCT
>DATHTS010000010.1:0-4509 GCA_035462935.1 Pyrinomonadaceae bacterium | reverse complement strand
CTTTTCGGTTTTCGGCGTAAATTCAATCGAAATTCCCCGATTATTTCGCGCCGAAATGTGAAACTTTCGCGTGAACGCATTCATAAATCCGCTTTTTTCCGCCAAATCGAAATTTCCCATAATCATTTGACCGTTGATGCCGACATCGAAAGCGCGTTTTTTGCTCTCTTGAAATTTCGGCTCGACAAACCGCAGCTCGATTTCATAATCGCCGTCGGGAACGTCAAAACGATAAGCCGTTAAATTTTCCAGCATCGTTTGAAAAAGCGGATCGTCCAAAGAATTAAAAACGTTTCTCCCGGTCGAAATCGCTTTCGCATCAACGCCGACAAATCCCCAGCCGCCCGTTTTATAAGGCTGATCCGCCGTCCAAACGGTTTTACCTTCGTCAATAAAATCGGCATTTGAGCCGACATTGACGGCGATTTCGCGGAAAGAATTGTCAAAGGCTTTGGCGTAATCGGTAAAATAAATTTCCATCGAATCGGTTTGTAAAATGCCGTCTTTCAAACCTTGCGCGACCAATGAATTTTTCCCGCTTTTCAAATCAGCTTCCCAGGATGCTTTTTTGTATTCGCCAACCGCTTTTTTGCCGAGCGAAACTCCGTTATGAAAAAGCTCGACATTCGGCAGATTTGAATAAACGTCAATCGTCTGTTTCGATATTCCGCTTCTTTCCTGCCAATCGCGCGAAGCGATATGCAAAACCGCATCGCCGGAAAAATTCGCTTTGTAAAAAAAGGCGACATCTTTCGGCTCGCGGTCGTAGGTGTACATTCCTTTTTGATTCAGGTGCGGAATGGTTTCGCCGCGAAATTCCGAGCCGAAATCGAAATGATTCCAGATCGCGCTGCCCGCAATGAACGGACGCGCATTTATTTGCGGCAGAAAAGATTCGTGAAACATCCTTTGCCATTCGATTGTCGAATCAAAACGCTTTGGATTTAATGAATGAAGCCTTTGGTCGCCGTTCGCGCCGTATTCGCTGATGATCAAAGGACGATTGGGAAAACGTTGGTGCTGGTCGTCAATAAACTTCCCGAAATCTTCAAAAGTTTCGTAATACCAGCCGTGATAGAGATTCCAGCCGATAATGTCGGTTACGCTGCCGAGCCCCGAAGTGTGATAAAGCTCGCGCGCGCCCCAATCGAAAGCAATCGCCGTCGCGCGGCTGGCGTCTTCCGTCTTAACGATTTTTTCCAATTCCTTGGCAAGCTCGACCGTCGCTTTTGTAACTTCCTCGGTTTTCGGCACGGGCAGAAAAACCTCGTTCATATAGCCCCAAATGATAACGGAAGGATGATTGCGGTGCTGGCGAATCATCTCGCGCAGCATCTGTTTGGCGTTTTCGTTAAAAACGGGCGAAACGTGAATCTGATTGACAATCGGAATTTCTTCCCAGAGTAAAAGCCCGAGCCGGTCAGCCGCCGCCAGAACTGAAGGGTCTTGCGGATAATGCGCGAGCCTCAAAAAATTAAATCCGTTTTCCTTAATGATTTCCAAATCGCGCGCCTGCAAAGCGTCAGGCACGGCATTTCCTAAACCTTTATAATCCTGATGGCGATTCGTGCCGCGCAGTTTTAAAGGTTTTCCGTTTAAGAAAAAACCTTCTTCGGCATCGAATTTAAACCAGCGAAACCCGAGCGGATTTGTGACTTCATCCAAAACCTTTCCGTTTTCACGAATTTCGGTTTTAACTTTGTAAAGATTCGGATTTTCCGGCGACCAGAGGCGCGGATTGTTTATTTGTTTGCTGATTTGCTCAAAATTAGCTTCGCTTTTTGCATTGATTTTCAGCAGAGTATTTATTGAGGCTATTTGGCGGTTTCCGCTGTCAAAAATAACATTGACGACTTCGATTTGTTTGGCAGTTTCGCTCGAATTTACAACTGTTCCCGAAATTTTGACCGTTGCCGAATCAGCCGAAACCTGCGGCGTTTCGATTCTTACGCCCGGCGATGCAAAATCAGTTATTTTGATGTGAACCGGCTCGGCGGCAATCAGCCAGACATCGCGGTAAATCCCGCCATACATCGTAAAATCGCCGTCAATCGGCGGCTTTTCCCGGTCGTGCGTGTTATCAACTCTGACGGCAATCACGTTCGGCTTATCAAATTCGACAAAATCAGTTATATCGAAAACAAAAGCCGTGTAACCGCCAATGTGCGAGCCGACTTTTTTTTCATTTACAAAAACGTCAGCCGTGTGATTCGCGCCTTCAAAATAGAGAAAGATTCGTTTATTTTTTAGATTTGGATTTAGCTCTAATTCGCGCCGATACCAGCCCGCGCCGCGCCGGTAGCCCGGCTTGTCGTCGAAAGTGTCTTCGACGTTCCAGGTGTGCGGGAGATTGATCTTTTGCCAATCATTATCTTGAAATTCCCGCTTTTCCGCATCAGCGACGTTGTCGGGAAAAAACTTCCATTTACTGTTAATCGTGTAGCGAACTCGCGGAGTTTCCTGCGCCGCTGTTTGCCCGATAAATGCGTGGCAAATCAACAAAACGCTGAAACAGAAAAAAAATCTTTTCGATAAAGATTTCATATTTAGCGAAACAAAATTTCCGCCAGCACCGGCAGATGATCCGACGCCCAAAGCCCGTCCCAGCGGTCGGCGAGAACGCCGTGTTCCAAAACCTTTACGCCTTCGCCGACAAAAATGTAATCAATTTTCATTTCGGGGATTAACTCCTTGAACTCGTTAAAAGTCGAAGTCGGACCGAAATGCTCGTTGACGCTCGCATACCGCGCGTCTTTCAATTTCAAATTTGCGCTCCCGCTTTCCGCCGCTCCGGTCAGAATTTTATAAACATCGGTTGATTCCCGCGCATTAAAATCTCCGGTTACGACAAAAGGCAGATTTCCCGCGATTTTTTCGATTCGGGAAATTAGCATTTTGGCGCTCTCGATTCGAGCTTTCTCGCCGCGATGGTCAAAATGTGTGTTGAAAAGAAAAAAATTCTTTTTCGTCTGCTTGTCCTGAAATTTCGCCCAGGTTACGATGCGCGGATAATCGGCGTCCCAGCCTTTACTTCCCGCTTTCTCCGGCGTTTCCGAAAGCCAAAAGGTTTTGGTTTCAAGCAATTTAAAACGCGCTTTGCGGTAAAGAATCGCCGAATATTCCCCCTTGTCTTCACCGTCCCGTCCGACGCCGCACCATGCGAAATCAGGCAAAAGCGTCTCCAAATCTTTTAACTGGTTATTCTGAGCTTCCTGCACGCCGATCAAATCAGCTTTGTGAAATCTGATGACGCCCGCAACTTTTGTTTTCCGATTCGCCCAGGCATTTATTCCGTCGCGCGGCTCGTTGTAGCGGATATTAAAAGTCATTACTCTTAAAGACTTTTCCGTAGAGCTTTGAGCTTGAACATTGGAGATGCCGACCAGTAAAGAGCCGATGAAAAAGAGAAAAATAATTGAATTTTTTATGGCAAAAAGCTTATAAATTTCAGACATATTCGCCTTTTTCCGCATAAAATTGAAGAAAAAAAGCGTGGATAAATTTTCATCTACCCACGCTTTTCAAGAGTTACAAGCAGGTTAGAAACTGAATCTCAATTGCAATTCGATAACGCGACCGGCTAAAAGCGCAGTTCCTTCGCCAAAGTTCGGCTCGTTAACCCGGTTGCTTGAAGCGGAACCCAGCGGAGCTATATTTTGACTGTTCAAAATATTAAAGAAATTGAAACGAACGTCAAATTTGGGATTTTCCCCTAAGACTCCGAAGCTGGGCAAGCCAAAGCGTTTTTGGACGCTCATATCGAGATTAAAATATTTAGGTCCGAAAAACGTATTTCTTCCGATGCCCGGCGGATTATTAACAAACGAATTGCCGTTAAGAACTGTTGAAAAGTATCTGCTGCAGCCCGCGCCGGCGTTACAATCTACGCGCTGTCCGCTTGCATTAACAATAAGATTGTTCGGAAATAAGCCTCCGGCTCGCAAAAAGTTTTCGTTCGAATTATTCGCCGGTCTCTCACCGTAGTATGCGACGGGGCGAATAGGTCCGAAAAACTCTCCGTTCGGTCCGCGGATGCTTCCGCTGATCGTCGGTGTCCAAGGAAATCCGGTATGTCTGGTCATAATTCCGCCCAACTGCCATCCGCCGAGCAATTTTCCTACCCACGATCTTTGGCTGCGGAAAAATGGTAAATCCCACAATCCCGACAGCGTGACAAAATGTCTGACATCGAAATCCGACAGTCCGAATTCTTCTTTTTGATCAATCGGATACGTTTGATTGGTGCAGGCACACGGCGCTTCAAACGAGTAGGAATCCAAGCTCTTGGCAAAGCGGTAATTCAAATCAAACTGAAAACCATTGGAAAACCGACGCTGCAGACGAGCGTTCATCGCGTTGTAGTAACCGTAGACATCGCTTACGCCGAAAAATACCGGTCGGAAGGTCGTGCTAGGCGTCATCGTCAGATGAAGCGGCTCGATTCGGACAAAATTATTGCTTCGGCTTCCTTGATAACCGAGCGTTCCAACCAGATTAAAAGGCAGTTCA
>DATHTS010000009.1:0-4489 GCA_035462935.1 Pyrinomonadaceae bacterium | reverse complement strand
TTAAAACGATGGAATCCTGATACTGATATTTCGTTTGAAAATTAAACAAAGAGCAGGTAGAAACCTGCTCTCTGAAACTACATATGAATCGTCAAATCGTGAACGCCTTCCGCCGCCTCCATAATTGATTCGGAAACGGTCGGGTGAGCGTGGATTGTTCTGCCTAATTCATCGGCGGTTGTTTCAAGCTGCATTCCGACGCAGGCTTCTGCCAGCAGTTCCGTCGCGTGCGGTCCGATGATGTGGACGCCGAGGACTTCATCGTATTTTTTCTCGGAGATGATTTTTACGAAACCGTCGGTTTCGCCTAAAATACGCGCCTTTCCTGAAGCGGAAAACGGGAATTTGCCGACTTTTACGTCGTAGCCTTCTTCTTTCGCTTTGGCTTCGGTCAAGCCGACGCTGGCGACTTCCGGATCGCAGTAGGTGCAGTTCGGGACGATTCGCATATTGATCGGCTCGACCTTTTTGCCCGCCAGTCTTTCGACGACCAGGATGCCTTCTTTCGAGGCGAGGTGCGCCAGCCACGGCGTGGCGACGACATCGCCGATGGCGAAGACGTTTGGCTCGGCGGTTTCGTAGTATTCGTTGACTTCGACAACGCCTTTTTCATTTACTTTCACCTTCGTGTTTTCCAAGCCCAAGCCTTCTAAGAAAGGCATTCTGCCGATGGCGACGAGAACCATTTCGGCTTCGAGCGTAACGTCTTTGCCTTTTGAATCCTTGCCGGAAACTTTGACGCTCGATTTCGTCTTTTTCATCGTGTCAAGTTTGACGCCCGTCAAGCATTTGATTCCTTGTTTTTTGAAACTTCGCTCAAGCTGTTTGGAAACTTCTTCGTCTTCGATGGGAACGATGCGGTCTAAAAGTTCGACAACCGTCGTGTCGCAGCCGAAACGCGCGTAAACGCTGGCGAATTCGACGCCGACCGCGCCCGAACCGATGACGACCATTGATTTCGGCACTTTTTCGAGTTCGAGAATATGGTCGGAATTGACGACCTGCTTGCCGTCGGTTTCAAAGCCTTTAATCGGGCGGACGACCGAACCGGTAGCGATGATGATGTTTTTCGTGTCAATCGTCTCCTTTTTGCCGCCGTTCAGAGTGACCTCGACTTTGCCTTTGCCGGCGATTTTGCCGAAGCCGTTAAAAACCGTGACCTTGTTTTTCTTCATCAGGTAGGAAACGCCCGCCGCGTTTTTGTTTACGACATCGGATTTGTATTTCTGCACCTTTGTCCAGTCGTAGCCCAAATCCTTTACTAAAAGTCCGAAATCCTCGAAATGCCCGGCTTTTTGATAAAGATGCGCCGCGTTTAAGAGCGCTTTGGTCGGGATACAGCCGCGCAAACCGCACGTTCCGCCGAGGCGCTCGGTTTCTTCTTTTTCGACCAAAGCCACTTTCAAGCCCATCTGCGCCCCGCGCACGGCGGCGACATAGCCGCCCGGTCCCGACCCGATAATTGTTACGTCAAATTGTTCTGCCAATGTTTTAACCTCGTTCTAAAAATTATTAAATAAATCTTTCAAAAAATAGAAACCGAAAACACAAAAGAAATTTCTTAAGGTTTTGAGTCCCGCCTTCAGGCGGCTTTTATTAAACGAAAAGCCTGCTAAAGCAGGGACTCAAAACGCCTGTCAGTTGTTAAAGAACTTGAATTAATCCAATCTGCGTTCATCTGCGGTTTCTTTTTCTCATTATAAAAATTTACCGCGCTTCTCGCTAGTTACCCGATTCGGTTAAACTGTTTTTGCTATGAAACATTCCGAAGAATTTGTAAGTTTGGTTGACGACGCCAAAACGCGCATCCGCGAGATTTCGGTTGACGAGGCGATTGAAAGGCAAAAGGAAGGAGCGAAGCTGATTGATGTCCGCGAAGACAACGAATGGGAGAAAGAACACGCCGCGGGCGCGATTCATCTCGGTCGCGGCGTTATCGAACGCGACATCGTGCAGACTTTTCCCGACAAAGATACGGAATTAATTTTATATTGCGGCGGCGGTTACCGCTCGGCGCTGGCGACAGATAATCTGCAAAAAATGGGCTATCGAAATGTGCTTTCGATGGCTGGAGGCTGGACGGCGTGGAAGGAAAAGGACGCGCCGACGGAGATTGTTTAGAAAAACAATAGAGTGAAGTGAGTTGGCGGTAGGCAGCGGCAGTCGGCAGTCGAGGCGAGATAGCCGCAAAAAGGCACAAAAGACGCAAAAGAATTTTAATCTTGTGATTTTTGCGCCTTTTTGCGGCTAAATAAACTGCCAACTGCCGCTGCCTCTTGACCTGTAATTTTATGGAAGAAAATTTTGACGCGCGCGAGAATGCCCAAAAATTAGCCGGGAAATTTATTGAGGAGAATGATCCGACCGGCTGGTTTGAGGCGCTTTACCGCGAAGCCGGGGAAAATCACGAGCATATTCCATGGGCTGATTTGGAGCCGAATAAATTTCTCGTTAGCTTTGCCGAGAAGACGAATTTGCAGGGAAATAACAGAAAAGCTTTGGTCATCGGCTGCGGTCTCGGCGACGACGCGCGTTTTTTGCGCGATTTGGGCTTTAACGTTACGGCTTTTGATATTTCGCCGACCGCGATTGAATGGGCGCGAAGGCTTCACAAAGACACGGATATAAATTTTTTCGTCGCCGATTTGTTCGATCCGCCGAAAGACTGGTTCGGGGCGTTTGAATTTGTGCTGGAAGTTTATACAATTCAGCCTTTGCCGCTTGAAATGCGTTCACAGGTGATTGACGCGATTGCCAATTTCGTCCGCTTCGGCGGAAAACTCCTCGTCGTTACGCGCGGGCGCGAAGATGACGAGATTCCGACTGAGCTTCCGTGGGCTTTGTCGCGGAAAGATTTGTCGCGCTTTGAAGAAAACAATTTCAAGCAGACGAATTTTATGGAGATGCTTGGCGATGAAGAAGAGCCGGTGAGAAGATTTGTGGTGGAATACGCAAAAAATTAAACTGATTTCTATAAATGCGGCAAGAAACTTTTGCCTGCTCTCTATTAGAATTTACGAGGATGGATTAGATATAATGCGAAATATGGAAAACAAAACCTTTTCAATTACCTACACCGGAGAAGGCGAGATCGCGGGAACAATCGAAAATGTGTCGGAGGAAATCATCAACGATACGGATAAACTCAGAGAACTCGTCAAAAGGGAAATCAACGAAAAATTTCCCGAAGCTGCGCCCGAAGAGCTTCATTACGAGAAAATGAACCTCGAAGACGCGCCACCGGGATTTCAGGCAGGCGTGCCGTTAGAAATTTTTTAAGCGGCATTTCGGCTCTCGATTGATTGCGTCGCCTCGCTCGGCGTAATCGTGATAATCACCGATTTTGAATTCGGCGTGTTGCTTCGTTCAGCCGTGCTGCCGAGCGGAACTAAAACATTCGCTTCGGGAAAATATGTCGCCGCGCAGCGCAGCGGAATCGGATACGGCACAACGATAAAACGCCGGGCGTAACGCTCGCCGTCGTCAAAATGGCTGGTCAAATCTACAAACTGCCCGGCTTTCAGACCGAATTCTTTAATATCCCGCTCATTTAGAAAAACCACGCGGCGGCTGTTTTCAATTCCGCGATAGCGGTCGGTCAAACCGTAAACGGTCGTGTTGAATTGATCGTGCGAGCGAATCGTCATCATTATAAATTCGTTAGGTTTAAGATTAAGAAAACCAAGATTGTGAACGGTAAAAAGCGCCTTACCCGTTTGAGTCGGAAACTCGCCTTCGCGCGGTTTGTTCGGCAGGTAAAATCCGCCCGGAATTCTCACCTTTTCGTTGTAATTTTCAAAACCCGGAATGACCGCTTCAATCGCATCGCGGATATTGTCATAATCGGCGGTCATCGCGTCCCAATCAACAGTCGAGCAGCTGCCCAGAACCGCTTTTGCCAGATTTGCCGCTATCCAAGGCTCGCTTCGCAAATCTTTTGAAGCAGGCTCTAAAATTCCCTTTGACATCTGGACGACGCCGCTCGTATTTTCGGTCGAAACAAACTGCTCGCCGCCCGCCTGCAAATCCTTTTCGCTTCTTCCCAAACAAGGTAAAATCAAAGCCTGCTCGCCCGTGATAATTGCGCTGCGATTGAGTTTCGTGAGAATCTGCACGGTCAAGCGGCATTTTTTGAGAGCGGCGGCGGTCAATTCAGTGTCGGGCGTGGCGCTCAGGAAATTTCCGCCCATCGCCATAAAAAATTTAACGCGCCCGTCGCGCATCGCTTCGATGCTTTTTACCGTGTCGAGTCCAAACCGGCGCGGGCTTTTGAAATTGAAGCGGCGGTCGAGCGCGTCGAGAAACCATTCGGGCATTTTGTTTGAAATCCCGACCGTCCGGTCTCCCTGCACGTTTGAATGACCGCGCACCGGGCAAAGTCCCGCGCCCGTTTTCCCGATCTGCCCGCGCAAAAGATGGAGATTAACGATTTCCTGAATCGTTCCGACCGCCCGTTTATGCTGCGTCAAGCCCATCGCCCAGCAAGTTA
>DATHTS010000008.1:0-2204 GCA_035462935.1 Pyrinomonadaceae bacterium | reverse complement strand
CGGCTATTTTTCGCCGATCTGTAAGGAATTTGTGCGGCTTTGCAAGGAAAGCTTTGCTAAAAGAGAAAGGGAGTTTAAGGCAAAAGGTAAAAGTCAAAAGTAAAAATAATGTTGGAGAGTAGGGTGAATTTTTTGAGAAAGAATTTTTTTAGTCAGTATTGGGAAGGGCAACTACAAATTCGCAGAATTGCTATATTTTTTGCCTTTTGCCTTTTTACTTTTTCCTTTGCGTCGGCACAAGGATTGCCCGTTGCTGCGCCGCAGACGGTGGGGATGTCTGCCGAGCGGCTCAACCAAATTGATGCTTTGGTAAATCAGGCAATTGCCGAAAAGAAAACGCCGGGCGCGGTTGTTCTGGTTGGGCGAAAGGGAAAAATCGTTTATCGAAAAGCGTTCGGTAATCGTTCGCTTGTACCGACGGTTGAAAAGATGACGGTTGACACGATTTTCGATGTGGCGAGTCTGACAAAACCTGTGGCGACGGCGACTTCCGTTATGATTTTGGTCGAGCGGGGAAAAATTCGTTTGAGCGATCAAATTGAAAAATTTATTCCCGAACTCAAAGGAAAAGATTCCGGCAAAGTGACGATTCAGCAGCTTCTTACGCATACTTCCGGCTATCGCCCCGACTTTGATTTGGGCGAAAAATGGTCTGGCAATGAAGGAATGCTACAGGCTCTGGAAAGAGAATATTTGCGAAACGCGGCGGGAACAAGGTTTGTTTATTCGGATATTGGGTTTATTGTGCTTGGCGAGGTTGTTAGGCGATTAGCTAGAAGTGATAAACCAATCAAATCAGTGGATTATCCCGCTGTTATGATAGAAGGTAGAGAATTTTCTCCTTTTATCAGAAGAAATTTGTTTGAACCGCTTTTAATGCCAAACACAACTTTCTTTATAACTAGGAATGGTTTTTATCTGCCTGAATCACAAAAGAATGCTTCAAATAGTAATTCCCAAATTGCACCTACCGAAAACATAAAAGGTCAACAAAATTATCTCGGTTCAACATTTGAAGGAGATGAAAAAACGGGAAGTGAAATTCTGCGTGGGAAAGTTCATGATCCGACATCTTTCCGAATGGACGGTTTTGCCGGACACGCCGGACTTTTTTCAACCGCCGACGATTTGGCGCGTTACTGCCAGATGATTTTGAACGGAGGAGTTTTGGATGGCAAACGCATTTTGAGCGCGGCAACCGTTGCGAAAATGATAAAGCCTTACGTTATTTCGGAAACGGGCGCGACTCGCGGGCTGGGTTTTGATATTAACACTTCATTTTCTGCAAATCGCGGCGAGCTTTTTCCGCTCGGCTCTTTCGGACACACAGGTTTTACAGGAACTTCGATTTGGATTGATCCGGTGAGCGAAACCTTTGTCGTTTTTCTTTCCAACCGCGTTCATCCCGACGGCAAAGGAGATGTCGGCGAACTTCGCGGCAAGGTTTCAACCGTTGTCGCTTCGGCGATTTTAGATGTTTCGCCTGAAAAGATCCGTGAATTTGAAGCCGATTATTCCGCGCAAGTCGCCGCGCAGTTAGAGAATTTCAAAGCGCAAGTTGCCAGAGCGCAAAATCAACGAACAACGAACAACCAACAACGAACAGTCCTCAATGGCATTGACGTTCTCGAAAAAAACAATTTCAAGGAGTTAGACGGCTTGCGCGTCGGTCTGGTAACAAATCACACCGGCAGGAATCTTGCCGGAAAACCGACGATAGACGTTTTGAAAGAAGCGAAAAACGTAAAACTCGTCGCGCTTTTCGCGCCCGAACACGGCATTCGCGGCGAGCTTGACGAAGAAGGAATTAAAGACGCGAAGGACGAAAAAACCGGCTTGCCGATTTATTCGCTTTACGGCGAAACGCGCCGCCCGAAGCCGGAACACCTGAAAGATTTGGATGCGCTTGTTTATGACATTCAAGACATCGGCGCGCGTTTTTGGACTTACACGGCGACTTTGCGAAACGTGATGGAAGAAGCGGCAAAAGCCGGGAAGCCTGTTTATATTTTAGACCGCCCGAATCCGATTAACGGCGTTGACGTGGAAGGTTCACTCGCCGATGAAGACAAACTTTCGTTCGTCGCGCCGCACACAACTCCCGTTCGCTCCGGTTTGACCATTGGCGAACTCGGATTGATGATGAACGCCGAGCGCAAAATCGGCGCGGACGCGCGCGTGATAAAGATGGAAAACTGGTCGCG
>DATHTS010000007.1:0-2872 GCA_035462935.1 Pyrinomonadaceae bacterium | reverse complement strand
TACGTAAGCGTTTTCATAGGTTTGCAGAAAGCCTTCGAGCCATTCGACGGCGGCTACATCCAGATGATTTGTCGGCTCGTCAAGCAGCAAAACGTCGGGCTTTGACAACAAAAGTTTTACCAGCCCGAGCCGGTTTTTCTGCCCGCCGGAAAGTTTATCGGTTTTCCACTCCCAGGTTTCCCGCCCAAAACCGAGTCCGAGCAAAACAGATTCCGCTTTCGCCTTGTAGCTAAAACCGTCCGCGCTTTCAAATTCAATCTGCAAATCGCTGTATTTTTCGAGCAGCTTTTCCGAATGATCATCCGCCATTTCGATTTCGAGACGGCGCATCTCCGCTTCGATGTCCTGCAATTTTTTGAACGCGGAAAGCGCGGCATGGTGAACGGTTTCGCTCCCGGCAAAATCCACGATTTGCTCCAAAAGCCCGATTTTCAGGTTGTTTATTTTGACAACCTCGCCCTCATCCGGCGTTTCTTCTCCGGTAATAAGGCGAAAAACGGTCGTCTTGCCCGCGCCGTTGCGCCCGACAAGCCCGACCTTTTCGCCCGGATTTATCTGAAACGAAACGCCGCGCAGAATTTCGTTTCCGCTGTAGGATTTTTGAATGTCAGAAAGACGAAATAACATCGGAAAGAAAGAACCACAGATGAACACGGATGAACATAGATTTATTGCTTTATCTGTGTCTATCTCCGGTTTATCTGTGGTTTCAATTTTTACAGAACCTGCGAAAAACTATTTCGATTGGTTCGCTTTTGTGTTTGCCTCCGGCTTGGTTTCAGCCTTTGTGTTGGCGGCTGAATTGGTATTTGCTGTGTTCGCATTGGCAGCCGCATTCGGAGCTGTGTTCGCTGCCGGCGGCTGAGCGGCATTTGCCGGGCGTGCGCCGCTCAGTTCGTTCGGATTGTTGACGACCTTTTGCGCCAGCAGATTTTCAATCTTGGCTTGGTTCATCGCCGCCGCCGCATACGATTGGCTCAGAAGCTGTTTTCGCGCGTCAACCAGATATTTGGTAATTTCTTCGCGCACGCCGGGCGTTTCCAGCGTTCGATCTTCGTCGCGCTCCTGCTTTCTTTGCAGTTTGACAATCAGATAACGACCTTCAAACGGGATAATGGAGGGAATTATCTGACCGTTCTGCATCTTGTTCATCACAGCGTCGGTAAGCTGATCGCCGAAAACCTGTTTCATTTCATCCTCGGTGAAATAACGCCAGTCGCCGCCGCGAAGTCTCGTATCCGGGTCTTCGCTCGCCTCACGCGCGACGGTCGCAAAATCCGCTCCCTGCATCAAACGCTGTCCGATTTCTTTAGCTTTTTGCTGCGCTTCAATATCACTCTTGGTCGTGTCGCCCTGTCCCAAATCACGCGGGTCAATTACAATTGCGGCAAGCTGCGCTCCACGCTTGTTTTTAAAGGCTTCCCTATTGCTTTCGTAAAAATTCTGAATCTCACTGTCTCTCGGCGGCTCAACTTTGCTTGCAACTTTGTCCATCAGCTTCTCAATAGCAAGCCGTTTTTTGAGTGCATCCCTGATGCTTTGCTCGGTCGCGCCGCTTTGCGCCATTAACTTTTCAAACTGTTCCTGCGATTGATTGCTGCCGGTTCTGAGCTTGTTGTATTCCGCCGTCACTTCTTCGTCGGTCGGAATAGTTCCTTCTTTTTCGGCTTGCTGGAACAAAACTTCCTGCTCGATGAGGTTTTGCAAAACCTGAAGCCGCGCCGCCGCGAGTTCGAGCTGCGAAAGCTGTCCTTCCTGTCCCTGCGCCTGCTGTTTCAAAACGCGCTCGACTTCTTCCAACTTAATTGGTTTACTGTTGACGGTCGCGGCGGTTTCATTCGGATCAACTCCGGTTGGCGAACCTGAATTGGTTGCAGTAGTTCCTCCCGTGCAGGCATTCAAAACGAATGCGGCAAGAGCGATTAACGCAATGGATAAAAACTTGAAATTAAATTTCTGCACTATGGCATTTACTCCTTCAATATTAACTTTTCGTATCATTACTTGACTTACCTGAAATCAATTTGTTATAAACTTTACTTTTGAGTTTGCCGAGGGGCAAACTTTTATTACCTCGTTATTTTACTTTTTGGAGGCTTAAAAATTATGGCACAACGTTGCGACGTATGCGGAAAAGGTCCGCAATTTGGAAACAATGTTTCACACGCAAACAACAAAACTCGACGGCGATTCAACCCGAATCTGCAGCGCGTCCGCGTCCAGCTTCCGCAAGGCGGAAACGGTCGGATGAAAGTCTGCACCCGGTGTATAAAAGCCGGTAAAATTGTCAAAGCTGCGTAAAGCTATTTGAGTTGGATTTTTCTATTTTGGTTGCCAAACGCTTCGGAGAACCGAGACGTTTGGCTTTTCTCTTTTATCCAACCAGAGCGATACACTCGATCTCGACCCGCGCATCACGCGGAAGCCGCGCCGCTTGAACGGTTGCCCGCGCCGGTTTGTTCTCGCTGAAAAACCTGGCGTAAACTTCATTCATCGCCGCAAAATCATTCATATCAGCTAAGAATACGGTCGTTTTGACGACATTGTTCAAACCGCTTCCCGCCGCTTCCAAAACCGCGCTCAGATTCTTCAAAACCTGCTCGGTCTGCTCCGCCACATCGTTCGACACAAACTCTCCGGTCGCCCTATCAATCGGAATCTGACCGGAACAAAAAACCATATTTCCCGCTTTTACCGCCTGCGAATAAGGTCCGATTGCGCTCGGCGCGTTTTCAGTTGAAATGATTTCTTTCATTGTTTTGTTTCCGTCCACTCAAGCAAAAGGCGAATTTTAACAAATTTGCCGCGAAAAGCAAACTTGGGTTTTAAATTTTAGATAATGCAATGGTGAAAGGTCAGACTGGAGCGCAAC
>DATHTS010000006.1:0-2735 GCA_035462935.1 Pyrinomonadaceae bacterium | reverse complement strand
GCAGTCCAAATTACGAGAAACGGCAAGCCTGCTCTGCCGAATTCGCCAATCGGCTTTGATGAAAAATTAAAATCGAGCGGCTTGGAGTTATATTCGGCTGGCATTGACACTTTGCAGGTAAACGTCGGCAAACTCTGCAATCAAGCCTGCAAGCATTGCCATGTTGACGCCTCGCCGAAACGCGCGGAAATTATGACGCTCGCAACGGTTGAAGCGTGTCTAAACGTTTTGCGTAAATATAAAATCCCGGCACTCGACATCACCGGCGGCGCGCCGGAACTCAATCCGAATTTTCGCTATCTTGTAATCGAAGCCCGAAAAGCGGGCGCGAAAGTGATGGTGCGGCATAATTTGACTGTAATGTTTGAGAAAAATCAAACGGATTTACCTAAATTTTTCCGCGAAAACGAGGTTGAAGTCATTTGCTCTCTACCTTATTTTTTACAGCAGCAAACCGACGCGCAGCGCGGAACGGGCGTTTTTGAAAAGAGCATCGAAGCCTTGAAAAGGTTAAACGCCGTCGGCTACGGCGTCGAAGAAAATCTGATTCTGAATCTTGTTTACAATCCGGTCGGCGCATTCCTGCCGCCCGCTCAAAGCGCAATTGAAGCCGACTTCAAACGCGAGCTAAAAACGCGCTATGACATTTCATTCAATAATCTTTACACCATTACAAATATGCCGATTGCGCGTTTTCTTGATTGGCTGCGGCGTTCGCGGAATGAAGAAAGTTATATGACGAAGTTGGTTAATGCGTTTAATCCGGCAACAATCGAAGGCTTGATGTGCCGCAATCTAATCAGCGTTGATTGGCTTGGGAATCTTTTCGATTGCGATTTTAACCAAATGTTGGAAATTTCGATTGATAAGAATTTGCCGCAGACGATTTTCGATTTCGAGTTAAAAAAACTCAAAAATCGTCAAATCGTCACGGCAAATCATTGTTTCGGCTGTAGCGCCGGAGCAGGTTCGAGCTGCGGCGGCAGCGTTTCAACCTAATCTATACTAACGGTCTAAGAAGATCGGAAAGACTATTTAGTTCACCTAAATCACTGCTTATAGCGCGATGACAGGAACCTGTTTTAATACCACCGTCTTCTTCACTAACAGTTACGCTTTCGACATCATCCTTAAGAAGGGTTCTATAATGAGCGAAATCTGTTTCTTCGCCGGAACTCGGCGGGTTATTGCAAGTATTGTCAAAAATTATCTCATACGATGTATCTTGGTCAACAATCATCGTCGGGATAAGATTCGGCTGAATAACGGTTAATATTTCGATAGTTCCGCCTGCTTCGCACACAATATCCGCGCCGGTTATTTCCGTCGCTCTCCGGGTTGTTGTTTTTTGTCCGACAGTTACCTCGTATTCTTGCTCGGGGACATTTTGAGAATAGAAAATGCTGTCGGCTATAGATAGAAATGTGAATGGGCGAGTAGAGTTGGTTTCAAAAATATTAGTGTTATTTTGATATAAATCCGGTCCGGCTAAGTCTAGGACATAATCTAAACTCTTTTCACCGTCCGAAACGGAAATTGCTCCTAAATCTCTGGCTCGGTTGACTCTGATGAAAAATCTTTCGTCGGGATGGATATTTTCAATAATAGTCGGAGCTTCAACCGGGCTGCCGTTTCTGCATTTATTAATTGTTAATTTAAGCTCATGAGTCGGAATATCTCTGAGAAAGATAGTCTCCCATCTTTTGCTTGAGTCATTGTAATTTGAAACAGCCAATCCCATTATCGAAACGGTTATATTCGCATCTGAAATTGCCTTATCTATCATACAAGGATTTTCATTTGACATATTTTTATTTACCTCATTTATTAGAATAATGGGAGAATTTAAAATTCAGCGTGACCGCCGAGAACGGCAAAAGCCGCCCAATAATATGGTTGTTGAAATTTTTCGCTTTGCATCATTTCAAGCTGCGAACGGCGCAAAGCCTCGGCGGTTGAAAGTTTTTCTTTTTTACGATAGCGGTGAAATTCCGTCATTAGTTTAGCCGTCGCTTCCGACTCGACTTCCCACTGACTCGCAACCACCAGCGGAAAACCGGCTGCCAGAAATGCGCGCGAAGCGCCGATCATTCCCTCGCCGCTGTAGTAGCGTTCGGCGCTGGTCAGACAAGCCGAAAGCACGATTAACCGCGCAAACGAATGTTTTTCGCCGATAATCTCATAATTTGCCAAACTCGAACCGTCTTTTTCATTTCCCGCCAAAATCAAACTTGAAAGCAGCGGCGAATTTTCATCAACAACATAATGTCCGGCAAAATGAATTACATCAGCCTCTTTCAGATTTCCTGTTATATTTTCTTTGGTTGCTTCTTTTTCCGTGAAAACAATCGCGTTGTCATAAAATTTCGTGATTTCAACGGCTTCGCGGCTAGCCGAGGGCAGTTTCGGCAAATTCTTAAAAGTAGTTTGACTAAATGCGGGATTTCCAATGCTCAATAAGGTTTCAGAAGTTTTTACGCCGAGTTCTTTCGCCTTTTTCGAGCAAATCAAAAAGACATTCGCGCTCGGGGCGTAAGATATCAAGTAATCCTCGATGAGATATTTTTCTGAAAAAAGCGTGGCAAAAGGCAAACGGAACAAAAACTTGTCCGGAATCAGGAAAATCTCTTTGTTTTTATCGAGATTTTCTTTAATCGGACTGATCAAAATTTGATAAAGCTCGGCAGCTAATTTACCTTGTTCGCCCGGCTCGATATTTCTTGAAATTAAATCCA
>DATHTS010000005.1:0-2223 GCA_035462935.1 Pyrinomonadaceae bacterium | reverse complement strand
TATACTGGCGGCGCGATTTTTACCGGGAAGCCGAGCCTTATCTGGATTCGGCTCGGCGATGTTTCGACCAAATCGGCGACCAGCGGCAATTGGCGATGGTCGAAAATTGTCAGGCTTTTGTGAAGGCTTTGCAAAATAGCTTTCGGGAAGCGGAAACGATTTACCAAAAAGCATTAAACCGCGCTGTCGAACATAATTTGACTGTTACCGAAGCCGAAATCGAAACAGGGATGAGCAATTTGTATCTGTTTCAAGGACGACTCGATTTGGCTTTGAAATTTATGGAGCGCTCGCGGCAGAAGTATGATTCGCTCGGAATGCCGCATCAATCCGCTAATTGCGAGCAGGAAATCGCCGATATTTATCTGGAGCTAAATTTGCTGCCGGAAGCCGTCGCTTTTTATGAAAAAACGGAAGCAAAGTTTGCCGAGTTAGGAATGCAGGCAGAACTCGCCAGAAGTTTCCTCAATCACGCTAAAGCTTTGTTTTTACTTGATGAATCTGAAAAGGCGAAAAACTTGCTTGATAAAGCCGAAAAACTGTTTGAAGCCGAAGGCAATCAAATTTTCGGCGCTTTAGCGCGTCTGTCGAAAGCTCAATTTTATTTTCGGGAAGAAAATCTGACAGAAGCGCAAACTCAGGCTGAATCGGCTTTGGATGAATTTATTGCGGGCGGAAATCGTCGGCACGAGCTTTTCGCGCGCTGGCTTTTAGGAGAAATTTGGTCAAAGCGAAATGAAACAGAGAAAGCAGAAGAAATTTTTCGTGAAACCTTGAAATTGGCTGCCAATAACCAATTGCGTCAAATCGAATATTTGTGTCTGGTAAGTTTGGGCAAGATAAGAAATGAGGAAAAGTTTTTTCTGGAAGCGGTTGATTTGATTGAAAACTCGCGTTCCGCATTATCCGCGGAAGAATTTCGCGTCGGTTTTTTCTCGGACAAACTTTTGCCCTTTAATGAGTTAATCAAAATCAAACTTGCCGAAAAGAATTTCCCCGACGCGCTTTCCTGGCATGAACGTTCCCGTTCAAGAACGCTGCTTGAAACTATGAACGGCGCGGGAAAATCTTCCAGCCAAAATCCTAAAATCGCCGCTTTGCGCCGGGAATTAAATTGGTATTACAGCCGGATAAACCGGGAAACAGCCAGCGGTCTTGAAGCGCGGAACGGAACTTCGGATTTACGAAAACTTGCCGCAAAGCGCGAGCAGGAATTGGCGGAACTCGAACGCCGTCTGGAAATTAATAATAATGGCAGCCGCACGGTTCGTGAAAACCGGAAATTCGATTTGGAAAAAATTCAAAACCTCTTAAACGATACGACCGCTATTGAGTTTGCCGTTTTTGACAATCGGCTTTGCGCTTTTCTGATAACGGATGAGAGCCTTGAGGTTTTTAGATATTCGGTTGATTTACAAATGCTTCGGCGCGAAACCGAGCAGTTTCTTTTTCAAATTAAAACCGGTCGTTTTTTAGAAAAGCTCTCTGAAGAAAATCGCGGTTTGGCATTTGAAAGGCTGCTTCGCCACGCGCGGGCGATTTATGACGCGCTTCTTCGTCCTTTGGAAAAGTTTTTACGGGGAAGACGGCTCGCTATAGTTCCAACAGATTTTTTACATTACATACCTTTTCAAGCCCTGCGCGACGGCGAAAAATTTTTGATTGAAACCAAGGAAATCGTTTACGCTCCGAGTTTGGCGGTTTTGCAAAATTGTTTGAGCCGGAAAATCTCTCTGCCTGAAAGCGCTTTACTCGTCGGCGTAACGGATGATGTTACACCTTTAATCAACGCCGAAATTGAAATGCTCGGAAAACTTTTCAAAACTTCCGCGCAGTTAAAGAACGAAGCGGCAACGCTCGAAAATATACGGACAAACATTAAAAAAGCTGACGTTTTACACCTTGCCTGTCACGGAAAATTTCGTCTTGACAATCCGAATTTTTCGGCGCTTAATTTATTTAATGAGAATTTAACGGTTAAAGACGCACGGAGCTTGCATCTGCAAAATAAGCTCGTCGTTTTAAGCGCCTGTGAAACGGGATTGAACAAAATTGTTTCCGGCGAAGAGTTGTTTGGATTGACGCGGGGATTTTTATATGCCGGCGCCGGTTCGCTGGTGTTGAGCTTATGGACGGTTAGCGATGAATCAACATCTGATTTTATGTATCATTTTTACAGCGAGCTTTTGAAAGGCGAAAATCCGGGCGAATCCCTACGAAAAG
>DATHTS010000004.1:0-3925 GCA_035462935.1 Pyrinomonadaceae bacterium | reverse complement strand
CCGAAACAAGGAAAAAAATCCCGAAATTATCAAATATCTCGAAGCGGAAAACGCTTACACGGAAGCGTATATGAAGCCGCACGAGAAATTTGTGGAAAATCTCTACGGGGAAATGCTCGGTCGAATCAAGGAAGACGATACTTCCGTGCCTTATAAAAAGGGCGATTACTGGTATTACACCAAAACCGAAAAAGGCAAACAGTATCCGGTTTTCCTGCGAAGCAAAACCAGGGACGGCAAAAACGCGGAAGTCCTGCTTGATCTGAACGAAATGGCGAAAGGACATAAATTTTTCTCCATCGGCGAGTTTGATGTCAGCGACGACGGCAATATTCTCGCATTTTCGACCGACACGACCGGCTATCGCCAATATACCTTGCAGTTTAAGGATTTGCGGACGGGCAAAGTTTTGCCGGATAAAATTGAACGCGCGACATCAGCCGCGTGGGCAAACGACAACAAGAACATTTTTGTCGTTACCGAAGACGACGTTGATAAGCGTTCAAACCAGCTTTGGCGGCACCGGCTTGGAGAAGACAAAAACGATTTGCTTTATGAGGAGAAAGACACGCTTTTTAGAATCGGCGTTACTAAAACACGCGATAAAAATATGATTCTTCTCGGCTCGTTCGCCGCGACAATGGGCGAATGGCGTTACTTGCCCGCCGACCAGCCCGACGGCGAATGGAAAATGATTCTGCCGCGCCAGAAAGACCACGAATATTCGGTTGACCATTATAACGGCGAATTTTACATCACGACCAATAAAAATGCGGAAAATTTTCGAGTCGTGCGCGCCCCAATTGCCGATCCGACGGAGAAAAACTGGAAGGAATATATCCCGCACAATCCGGCGATAAAAATTGATAATATTGATTTCTTTAAAGATTACGCGGTTGTTTCCGAAGTCGAAAACGGCTTGGAATATCTGAAGGTTATGGATTTGAAAACGCGCCGCGCTTCAACAAGAATCGCCACGCCGGAAAGCGTTTACACGATGAGCATGGGCGCGAATGCCGAATTCGATACGCCGGTTATCCGCTATAATTACGCCTCGATGATCACGCCCGTTTCGACCTACGAATACAATTTTCAAACCCGGAAAAGCGAGCTCGTCAAACAGCAGGAAATCCCGAGCGGTCATGACAAATCAAACTATGTTACGGAAAGAGTTTGGGCAACGGCGCGCGACGGCGTGAAAGTTCCGATTTCCGTTGTAATGAAAAAAGGAACGAAACTTGACGGCTCTGCTCCGATGCTTCTTTACGCTTACGGTTCTTACGGTTATTCGATGACTCCGAATTTTTCAACTGCGCGTTTGAGCCTGGTTGATCGCGGAATGATTTACGCCATCGCGCATATTCGCGGCGGCTCTGAACTCGGCGAAAAATGGCGGCAGGAAGGCAGAATGTTTAAGAAATTAAATACCTTCCACGATTTTATTGATTCGGCAAAATGGCTCATCGCCAACAAATACACATCGCCCGACCGTCTGGTAATCCAAGGCGGTAGCGCGGGCGGTCTTTTAATGGGCGCGGTCGTCAATATGAATCCCGAACTGTTCAAAGCGGCAATTGTGCAAGTCCCGTTTGTTGACGTGATGAACACGATGCTCGACGAAACTTTGCCGCTGACAACCGGCGAATGGATCGAATGGGGCAATCCGAACGAAAAAGAAGCCTTCGATTATATGATTAAATATTCGCCCTACGACAACATCAAAGCGCAGAAATACCCGTCAATGCTCGTTTTCACATCCCTCAACGATTCGCAGGTGATGTATTGGGAAGCCGCGAAATACGTGGCGAAACTGCGGGCGACGAAAACCGACGACAACCCGCTTTTGTTCAAAATCAATATGGGCGCCGGACACGGCGGCGCAAGCGGCAGATACGACCGTCTGAAAGAAATCGCATTCGATTACGCTTACGCTTTGAGTCAGGTTGGGATTACAAAATAGAAATTTCCAACAGTCGGAAATTAAATTTTGGAAATTTTTTATAAAAAAGCGGCTTTGTTTTGATGTTTGGACAAAGCCGCTTTTGATTTAGGTTTTAATGAACCGAGCTAATCAAAGTTAGGGAATATAAGCCGATGGAACCGGTTTATCGCCGGACGATCCAAACTGTTGGGCTATATAACCGCTCTGACTCCTTAAAATATGCCAGTTTCTATCCGATTGACGCCAAACCGTCGGGTCAGCCTTGCCGTCGCCGTCGAAATCGCCCGGTGTCGGTATATCGCCAGTCGCTCCGAACGGGAATGAATAAAACGATGAGTCTTCACTCCTTAAGATAAACCATTCTCGCGTTGAAGGACGGAAGAAGGCGACATCTGTTTTTCCGTCGCCCGTGTAATCTGCCGGAATAGCTTTGTCTGTGCTTGAGCCGAACTGAAAAGCGCGATTTCCGCCGTCCGAACTTCTCAATAACCACCATTCACCTTTTGACGGGCGATAAATGGCGATGTCCGCTTTACCGTCGCCGTCATAATCGGCAATAACCGGCACATCGCCTGCCGCGCCGAATTCCAGAATGGTTGTTCCACCCGATGACCGAAAGATAAACCAGTTTCTATTAGATGGTCGAAACACTGCCAGATCAGCTTTACCATCGCCATCAAAATCAGCCGGAACGGGAACATCTCCCGCCGCGCCAAACGGGGCTGAATAAAAAGTAAAGTTCTCGCTTCTCAAGATAAACCACTCGTTTGTCGAAGGACGGAAGAAAGCGACATCGGTTTTCCCGTCGCCGGTGTAATCGGCAGGAACAATTTTATCCGCGTCATTGCCGAATTGAAAAGCGCGATTGATGCCATCTGAACTCCTGACATACCACCATTCGCCGAGTGAAGGTCGGAAAATGGCAAGGTCTGTTTTTCCGTCGCCGTCAAAATCGAATGTCGAAGAAGATTGATTGACAGTATGAACGGCTTGAGTTTGATTATTAGCCAATAAAGTTATTGTTCCTGTGCGCGGCGAGCCGGTGAATTGCGGAACAGAATAACTAACAGTTCCGCTTCCGCTACTATTTAATGTTGATGTAACTGTTAACCAATTTAGTGAAGAATTTGAAGATAAAGTCCACGCGCAGCCATTTGGAGCAGTAATAGTAAAATTGCCAGTTCCTCCGCTCGGTCTAAAACTGCGGCTAGGCGGATTAATCGAATATGAACAGGTTGGAGTCGAAGAAAAGTTTGCCGTTTGGCTAATTGGACTGTTCATCGTAATTATTTGTGAGTTGTTTGTTCCGCTGTAAGAGCCGCTTCCCGCTCCCGTCCAACCGTTAAAACTAAAACCGCTGTTTGGCGTGGCGCTTATTTGAACTTGCTGTGCGGCATTATACCAATTACCGCTGGCTGGGTTAACAGTTCCGCCGTTTGTTGGATTTGCGTTTGTCGTAAGCTGATACTGCGTTATGAAATTAGCAGTGTAAGTTATATTTGATGTGGGTGAAACAGTATGAGAGATCGCACCGCCATCGCTCCAGTTACTCCATACATAACGAACACCCGTTCCGCCGCTTTGAGGCGAAGTTGTGCTTATCGTATGAGAAGAACCCGGCGTCCAACTAAATGTCCGCGTTGTCGTATAGGAGGTCCCGTCAACCGTAAATGAACGTCCCAGCAAGTTTGTTCCTACAGTTACAGAAATGTTAGTCGGATTTTGAGTGAAATTTGCCGTCTGAGTAATAGGATTGTTTATTGTTATTGTTTGTGAATTGTTTGTGCCTGAATATGAACCGGTTCCGCTTCCTGACCAATTACTAAAACTGTAACCGTTGGCTGGCGAGGCAGAAATCACAACTTGCTGTCCGGCGTCATACCAGTTGCCGCTACTAGGATTAACAGTTCCGCCGTTAGCCGGATTTGCGTTTGTAGTGAGTTGGTATTGCGTTTTGAAGTTTGCAGTATAAGTCGTCGCCGA
>DATHTS010000003.1:0-6615 GCA_035462935.1 Pyrinomonadaceae bacterium | reverse complement strand
AATCCGGCAAATTTCAAAATGCCGCATCCTGGACATCTTACCTACCCGCGATTTTGGCAATCGTCGGCGCGTTTATGATGCTCGGCTTCCGCCTGCAAATGGGCGCGAGTTTTATCTCTGACGGGGCTTTGATGATGCTCGCGCTGGCGGCTTACATTCTCGCCGCGCTTTTCCAGCTGACAAACCTTTACGCGCCGTCGGAAATGGCGCGAAAAATCGGTTTGTGGAGCGGAACGCTCGGCGTTTTTTTCAATCTTTCGAGCTGGTTTGTGCGCTGGGTGACGGCTTACGAGCGCGAGATTGCGATGCTGCGCGAGGGCGGAAATATGGAAACGCCGTGGATGTTTCGCTATATTCCTTTTGCCAATTTGTATGATTTGAGTCTCGCCTTCGCCTTCGGCGCGGGCATTGCCACGCTTTTGGTCGCGCATCGAAAAAACTTTCAGGTTTTGGGCGCGTTCACGCTTCCGCTGGCGGCGATTATTTTGACTCTGGCGCGTTTTATCGGCGGCGAATACACGAATTTGATGCCGATTCTCGATTCCTACTGGCGACCGATTCACGTCGGCGTGGCTTCTTTGAGCTACGGCGTCGCGCTGGTTTGTTTTGCGATTGCGGTTCTTTACCTGCTCAAAGACAAGGTTAAGCCGGAAGCGATGGCGATTTGGTCGAGCATCTTCGCTTTGAGCGTGATTGCCACCGTCAGCAAATTTTCCGTTTTTACCGAATTCGTCTATCGCGCCGGAATCTTTATTCCGAACGCATCCGGCGGAAAGCCTTTTTCCGCTCCGTTTCGTCTCGATATTCCATATGTCGGCGCGACTTTGGTGATTGCCGGAATTTTGCTTTTGGGCGTAATAGTTTCGTTTTTGATTTATCTTTATCAAAACAGCGAAGCGGCGAAAAAAGCCGGTCATATTTTGTTGAAGCTCTCGCTGGTCGCGCAGATTCTAGCCGTCGCCTTTCTGGTTTCGGGAATAAAATCAACCGGCGAAGTTTATCCGCAGCTTCAGGCGCAGCTCGCGTCAAATCCGAATCAATATCTCGTCGCGGGTCTGGCAATCGCCGAAAAAGAGGAACTGACCGCGCAGGAATACGCCGCGCTGACGCCGACGCAGCTTGAGACGGCGGCGAAAAGCTATCTTCAATCAACCGGCGAAAAAATGTATCTGAGTCTGAATACCAACCCGGTCGAACTCGCCGGTTTGATAACGGCTCTGGCGGGAACTTTCTTTGTCATCTTGTTCGGCTTCCGCACGGAAAAACTGCGCGAACGCCTGCCGTCGCTCGAAGCGCTCGACAATTTAATGTATAAAACGGCGTGTCTCGCCTTCGCCGGCTTGGCGATGCTTTTAATCACGGGCGCGATCTGGGCAAACGAATCGTGGGGCAGACCCTGGGGTTTCGACTCAAAGGAAACCGGCGCATTGGTCGCGTGGCTGACTTACGCCGCTTTTCTCCACACGCGGATTTCCCGCGGCTGGTCGGGCAGAAGCTCCGCCTATTTTGCGATTCTCGGATTCCTGCTGGTGATTTTCACCTATCTCGGCGTCAGCTACCTGCTTCCGGGCTTGCACAGCTACGCATAAAAGGTGAGAAGTGAGAACTGAGAGGTGAGAACAAGAAAACATTCTTACTTCTCAGTTCTCAGTTCTCAGTTCTCATTTAAATCAAATGCAAAGAAGTATTTTATTTGGAATTGTCGGTCTAATCATCGGTTTAGCCGTCGGATTTTTTGCCGCTAATCAGATAAATCGGAGCGGCGTTTCTCAATCATTACCGGCGCAAAACCAGCCGTCTGCGGCTTTGCCGAATCAGCCGCACGGTATGGATTCACAGGGCGGAATGATGCCGGACGTGACGGAAACCCTGGAAAAAGCGAAAAACGAGCCGAACAATTTTGAAGCGCAGATTAAAGCAGGCGATATGTATGCCCAAATCCGGCGTTTTGAACGCGCCGTTGAATTTTTCGAGCGGGCGCACAAAGTAAATCCGAATGATTTTACAATTCTCACCAAACTCGGCAACGCTTATTTTGATTTAGAGCAGTTTGAAACGGCGGAAAAATGGTATCTGCTGGCGCTTCAGCAAAAAGAAGACATAAACGTCCGAACCGATTTGGGCATAACTTTTATCGAAAGAAAAGAACCCGATTTTGAACGCGCCGTCAAGGAATTTCAAACTTCCCTTCAAAGCGATCCGAAACACGAACAAACGATTTACAATTTGGGAGTCGCGTATTTCAAAAAAGGCGATAAAGAAAATTTGGAAAAAACGATTACCCGATTAGAGGAAATTAATCCGAAAAGCGAATTAGCGGGAAGATTAAGGCAGATTTCTTCGCAAAATTAAAATTGCAAAAACTGCGGAAGCCCGCACGAAGTAAAGGTGAATCTCCTAAACCCTTACTTCGTGCGGGCTTCCGCATCACTTTTTCTTACCTCTAAAAACTTCTGCGAAACAAATAGGCAGCCTTGATGAAAAATGTTCTTCCATTTCCGCGAAATCCCGGCTCAAATTGTCTGGTAAACGGATTGTAGCTGTTGTAATTTATATCGTCGTTGTAGCCGACGTAAAGCGCCGTTCCAGGATTCGGCGTCCAGCCTAAAACAAACTGCGGGCGGATGCGTTTGTTCAAAGTCGAGTAATCGAGTCTGAGCCGCGCGAAAGTGTTTCGCGTGAATTGATAAATCGAGCGCGAGCTGAAGAGATTGTCGTCAAACGCGACTAATCCTGTGTCATTACGCACGAGCCGCCTTTTCGTGTAATTCAACTGCGTTTGAAAAGCGGTCGTCGGCTGGTAACGAACGTTCGATTCGATTGTCAATTGATTGCCCTCGCCGGGATCAAAGGGCGCGTCTTGTCCTAAAAGAAGAGCTGCCGGGCTGACGCGCGGAAAATCCGGTCCGGCTCCCAAATCGTAATCAAGCTGCCCAAAAGTATAGGAAAAGAGAAAGAAAACGCTGAGTTGTTTGTTTGGCGTGGTGCTGAAATAGCTGTAAAAATCTTTGCTGTCAGCCGAGCGTTCGGAATCGGGTCCGAAAAACGCGCCTTGTCTGCCAAGTCTGCGTTTTGCGCCAAATTCGTGTTCAAACACGCGCTCGTAACCGAATTGAACACCGGCGTTTATAAATGTCTGGCGATGCAAAGCGAGCATTCCTTCGATTCTCGACAGCCAGCTTTGACTGCGCCCGAGCCAATCGTAACGAATGCTGGTTTCGTTAATAATGCGTTTTGAAACAATGGTTTTCTTGGCGTCGCGGTCGGTTTCATATTGAATGTAGGAGCCGAGATAGTTTGTGTCCGTGCGCCCCGTAAATCCTACATCGGTGTAGTAATCTCGGGATTTGCCCGTCGCCAAGAGGTTCATATACAGATTTCTGCTTTCCCTTTCGATAAAGCCTCGGTAACCTAGTCCATTTCCCGTGCGATACAAAGATCGGTCTAAATCGGCATCATAAAAATTACCGCGCGTGTGCGTTCCCAAAATTTCAAATTCGGTTGCGATTTTTGGGCTAAGTCGAAATCTCCCGTCAAATCCGCTGGTGTGATTATGCCGGTCAATAAAATTGTAAGTTGTGGCGAAAAATCCGAGATTATGCTGTCTTCCGATGTCGCGTTTGACGCGCAAAACGCCGATGTCGGCATTCTTGTCAACAAAGCGTTCAATTCCGCAAACTACTGTCGGGTCTGTTAAACGCCGTCGCTGGCAAACAAGCAAATCTTCACGCTCATCTTTCGAGTAATTGCCCGGAGCATTGTCCGAGGCATACATAATTCCAAAAGTATTCTTTCCGCGCCGCCCGGTCAGTTTTGCCGCCACATCAGGGTCAACAATTGCACGAGTATTTACTATATTCAATCCACTTTGAAAAATATCAATTCTCTCAAGAAAGAACGGGCGTTTTTCAGGAAAGAAAATCGGGAAACGAACGTTTGCCGTCGAAACGGGCGCGTCGGCTTCGACCTGAGCGAAATCCGGGTTGTAAGCAAAATCGAGAGTAATCGTCGGCGTCAAACCAAACTTGGCGGTAAAGCCGAAATCTGCTTCTAAACCTTCATTTACAAATCGTCCTGCCGGATCATTATTAAAAGTATGGCGCGAGCGACGGCTCGATTGCGAAAGCGTCAGGCTTGGATTTATTTCAAGCTGGCGCGTCGTTTCGATTCCTTCCAGACCTGTGATATGACCGGATTGGTTCAGATAACCCAGAATATTGCGGTTAATCGGCATCCATGAATTATATTCATTGTTCTTGTATTTGACGCGCCGGAAAATCGAAAGTCCCCATTGCTTGTTTTTGCCCGCTTCATATCGCAAAGATTTGAACGGAATTGCTGCTTCAATCGTAAAACCGTCCTCGGTCAAAACGCCCTTTGATTCAAATACAAGATCAACGCTGTAATCTTCACCGCGTCCTTCGGTAAATGTTCCGTCGGCTTGGATTCCGAGCGGGTTGAAAAAGATGACGTAAGCCTGACGCTGGTCGTTAAAGGTATCAATGTAAACGAGAACATAATCGTCATTAAAAATATTGTCGCGCCGCGAAACCGTCGCCCTTACGGTATTTTTATCCTGAAAGATGCGATAAGCCATATACAGATTTTTCGAGTCGTAGCCCATCATAAACTCTGTCGGATGCGTCGGCGCGACATTATCTCCGGGCTGAATCTGCAAGAAGTCACCGAAAACGGCAGCCGTTTGCCAGACTGCGTCATCGAGTTTCCCGTCAATCACGGGCGGAGCATCAAAACGCGGAATGCGAACAGGCGCGTCTTTTTTGACATATCTCGAATTAGGATTTTCCGTCAAAGACGAAGGCTTCGAGCCCATCAAAGGATTTTCGCTCCTGTCATTTACCGGGGTCGGACTGGGAGTTTGCGCCCAAGAAATAACTGCGGATAAAAGGAAAATAAAAAGAAGCGCTAAAATATTTTTCATAAAGCCTCCATAAAATTGCGTTTTATATCGGTCCGCACAAGCATTTATTTTTAATTTATTTTTCAGACCGAAGACACACTTCCAGCGGAGGGCTTCGCTTCTACGAAGCCCTGAACAGTCATTTTCGAAATATCAGGAATAAAACGGGAGCATTTTATTTCGATACTTCGACTGTATTTATGTGCAAATTATTTAATTATGTCGTGAATACGAAGATCAACGAGTTCGTGCAAAGTCACATTAGGAAATTTGGCTCTGGCACGCCGGATATAATCTCGATCAATATCGTGAATCTTCAGCTCCGTTGCCTGACGCGGCGAAATTTGCGGAAATCCTTCTGCTTTTATCTGATTGAGATATTCCGGCGTAACTTCGTGCGTTCCGAGTTCGATTAAATTCTCAAGCGAAAGCTCCTGAAAACCAGCCGAACGCCACGCGCCGATAAATTCCGGCGTAACATCGTGCATCCGCATTTCGACCACGCTTCTAAACGGCAGCCGCGTAAATCCAAGTGCCTGCACATCGCTCACGAATTTTCGGTCAACATCAAACATCCGCGCCTCGATCAATTCTTGGAGAGAAAGATTTTCGAATCCGGCAGCTTTCATCTCGGCGATAAATTCCGGTCTGACTTCGTGCATTCCGAGTTCGAGCAGTTGCTTAAACGGAATATTCTTAAATTCGCTCGAGCGCCAGGCGCGGATAAATTCCGGCGTTACGTCAAAAATTGCCGCCTCGACCAGATCATCAAGAGACAAGCGTTCGTATCCGGCGGATTTTAGTTCTTCGATGAGCTTAATGGTAAGATTGCCGATTGCCGCCATATATAGTTTTTCTTCCGAAATATTATCGTAACCGCGACTGCGCATTGCGGAAATAAAATTCGGGTTTGGGGTCAGCTTCCAAAAACCCGCTCCTCTTCCTTCACGAAAATATCCTTCAAACTCAAATGTTCCGGCTTCACGAATAATTCGGAAATTAACATCTGTTTTCGCGGAAGATATTGTTTCGGGCGACAAACCTTGCAGTTCGCTGAGGGGAAATGAAATCCCCATCGAATTAAAGCCGTTTTTCGATGAGCGTCTCTGCATCGTCAAATGTATTTCGCTCGGCTTTTTACTGTTAATCTGCGCTGTCCATTCGCCCGTCAAAGATTTTTGCGCAGCTTCGGCTTTAGACAAACCGCCTACATTCCCATTACCGCCCATTAAAAATACTAAAGCGGAAAAAGTCAGCAGCCCTATGAAAAACATAATCGAAATGTATAATTGCCTATCGCTTAAAAATTGACTTTTTGCTGTTTGTAATTTTTTCATAATTCATCTCCTTAGATTTTACTTATCAATTATTTAACGATTTTATGAAGCCGCATCTCGATGATTTCGTCGAGCGTCGCATTAGGAAAACCCCTCGCTTTTTCGCGTCGAATAAAATCTCGATCAATCTTGTGAACCCGCAATTCGACGGCGGTTGAAGGCGAAAGATTTGGAAAACCTTCGGCTTTTATCTCATTAAGAAATTCCGGCGTTACCTTGAAAATTCCAAGCCGCACCAAATCTTCAAACGCGAGATTCTTAAATCCCGCCGAACGCCAAGATTGAATAAATTCCGGCGTAACATTAAATACAGCCGCCTCAAATAACTCTTCAAACGTCAGGCGGTTGTATCCTGCG
>DATHTS010000002.1:0-3266 GCA_035462935.1 Pyrinomonadaceae bacterium | reverse complement strand
AAGCCATTTAAACCCGAATCTTCCCAGAAACGGCGGCGCGTTTCGATAAAAACGCGCGATGCCGAGTCATATTTGGTTTTTTGAATAACTTCCTGTTTTGCTGCGGATAAAGCCGGTTGAAATTCTACGTTTCGCAGCACGGTAAGCGGAATTGTAATAATCGAAAAATCACCGGTTATGGTTTCTAAATTTCCATTTTCTTTAGAAGTAACACTAACCTGTTTTGCATCCTGTTCGATTTTTACAACTTTGGAATTAAGTCTGATTTTTCCGGTGAGCTTTTCGGCAAAAGCGTCGGTAAATTGATCGTTGCCGCCCTTGATTTTGTGCCAGTATTCAGGTTTTTCAAGCTGCATTACAACATCAGTGGCATCGGCGAATTTTCCCCAATTAACAGCTTGCGGCTTGCCGTTTTTCAAGCGAATAAATTTTCCCGTCGAGGAATAAAAGGGAATAAGCGGCAAATTAAATTCTTTGACATATTTCAAAGTCGTCTCGTGATCGAAAGGAATGCGCGCCGCGCCCGCTTCGGCGTAAAGATTTTCGGCAAATGGCTCGCGCCAGGTTAAAACTCTGCCGCCGATTCGGTTTTGCGCTTCTAAAATTGTAACGTCGTGACCGAGTTTGTTGAGTTCGTATGCCGTAACCAGACCGGAAAGACCGGCGCCGATTATCAAAAATTTCTGCGGTTTTACGGAAACGCGGGCAAAAGAAATTTTTGGCGACAACAAAACGCCTGTCGTCGCCAAAAAGCCGTCTCGTAAAAAATCGCGCCGCTTCATTCTATCTTTGCAAACTCAAACCTGTTCCGCGCCCGTATTTTTCATTAAGGGAAATCGGCAGCTTTCCTCTGAAATCAATCTTGCCCATAATCGCGTTGGCGGTCGCGCGTTGGAGCGAGGTCATATCGCCATACGAAACGATGTAATTTCTCATTTCGGGGAAACCACGCAAAAGATACGGATTGCCGAAAGCGATTGAGATTGTTTTCGAATTGCTCTTAAGAACTTCGCGCAGAACTTTTTCACCCGCTTCGGGAAGCCCGATGCTGTTTTTCGCGCCCGAACGCACGCGACCGTAAAGCCCGGCAATGACAATTTCCGAAGATTTAGCTTTATTTATGGCATCTTCGATTTCCTTCTCGGTCGAACGTTCGTCAATGACAACTTTTTCAACTTTTAAGCCGTTAGCGCGAAGCGCCAAAATCAAAGAATTGCCGACAAAATTTCGGTCTTCGCCGTTTGTAATAGCCAAAACCACCGCGCTTGAACCGCTTTGGAGCGGCAAAACTTTGTCTTCGTTTTTAACCAATGTGATTGCGTTTTGGGCGATTTCATCCGTCAATTGGCGCGTTTCCTTGCTCGAAACAATCGTGTCAATCGCGTTAATCGGCGTGATTTTCTTTTCGCTCAAACCGAGTTGATATTTCCACGCGAGCTGTTTTCTGACCGATTCATTAAGCCGCTCTTCCGAAATGCGCCCGGATTTTACCGCTTCTTTTACCCCGCGAATGGCTGCATCGGCATTTGCCGGTTTTAAAAGAACATCGTTGCCCGCGAGAATCGCCCGAACCGCCGCTTCGTCCTGATTAAAATACAGCGTCAAACCGCTCATATCCATCGCGTCAGTCACGATCAGCCCGTCGAAATTCATATCCTTTCGCAAAATATCCGTAACTACATTTTTTGAAAGCGTGGCGGGCATCGTTGTTCCTTCCGTAATAACTTCCGATTCGGTGTAGCTCGCTTTTATCGTATTTTTGAGCGGTTCGACTTTTACATTATCAAGCTGCGGCAGACTGATGTGCGAAATCATCACTGAGCCGACGCCGGCATTTACCAAAGCGCGAAACGGCGCAAGCTCGGTTTTTTCGAGCCGTTCACGCGAAAAATTTATCACGGGCAAGCCGCGATGCGAGTCAACCGCCGTATCGCCGTGTCCGGGAAAATGCTTTGCAGTCGCCAAAACGTTTCCGCTCTGCAAGCCGTCGGTAAAGGCAATTCCGAAGCGCGTTACATCTTCGGCATTTTCGCCGTAACTGCGAACGTTTATCACCGGATTGTCAGGATTATTGTTGACATCAACGACGGGAGCAAAAACCTGATGAATGCCGAGCGCGCGGGATTCGCGGGCGGTGGTTTGTCCTTGACGCCGCGCAAACTCGGGATTTCCCGTCGCTGCAATTGCCATATTCCATGGCATATTCACCGTGTCCGGAAAACGCATCCCGACACCGGTTTCAAAATCCGCCGAAATCAGCAGAGGAATTTCGGCAAGTTCCTGCATCCGGTTTACAAGATGAACAGTATCGTAAACTCCGCCGACGAAAACGATGATTCCGCCGACTTCATTTTCGACGACCTGCCGTTTTAGTTCTTGATACTCATTGCTGTCCTGACTCAGAAAACGAGCGTTTATCCCGATGTGAACGAGCTGTCCGATTTTCTCGTCCACAGACATTTTCTTCAGTTGCTTATCCGCCCATTTAAAAGCTTTTTCCGTCGGGCGAAACTTTTGCTGCGCGATGGAAAAAGGAGCGGCAAAACTCATAAAGATTGCGGAAATTAATAAAAGATTAAATAGAAACTTCATTTTCATTTTGATTAAAGATAAAACTCGCCGCCCAGGCGACAAAAAATGTTATCAAACTTCCCAACAAGACATACCAAGTCCAAGCCAGAGGCGTGAAAAACCTGATATAAAGCATTATCGCACAGCTCACAAGTATTCCAATGAGCGCGGCTTTTTCCATAACGCGCGGCAAAAACGTGCCGACCAGAAACACACCTAAAATAGGACCGTTTATTAAAGACGCAATTGAAAGCGCCTGATCGAGCGCAGAGCGCTGCTGATTCATTAAAATCAAAGCCACGACGATTTGCACAATGCCGACGAGCAACGTCAACCAGTGCGAAACGCGCAAATAATGTTTATCGGTTTTGTCAGGCTTAAAAGGTTTGTATAGATCATTGACGGCGGTTGCCGCGATTGAGTTCAAAGACGAAGAAAGAGCAGCCGCGAAAATTGCCGCGACAACCAAACCGGAAAGACCGGAAGGCATAAATTTCGTAATAAAATCAGGGAAAACCTGATCGCCGCCTCTGAACGGGAAAGCGCCGGTTGCCGTGGCATATTCGGGCATATTATAAGGCGCGTAAAAGGCAAACAGAAGAACACCGATAAATAAAAAGCCGATGAATTGTCCCAAAACAACCGCGCCGCTCGATAAAAGCGCGAGCGCGGCGTGGCGAGATTTGTCGGTGCAG
>DATHTS010000001.1:0-3941 GCA_035462935.1 Pyrinomonadaceae bacterium | reverse complement strand
CCGAAACATCAAATTCGTCGCCGTGTTTCCGACGAAGGTCGAAGACAGCACACGATATTTAACCGAACATGGACTCAATGGGTTCGAGGTTAAAGAAGCGCCGATTTCAGCGCTCGACGCGAGCGGAACGCCGACGCTTATTTTAACCAATGACAGGGGTGAGGTGACGCACTTTTGGGTCGGTAAATTGCCTGCCGAAAAGGAAGCGGAAGTCATCAATCAACTTAAATCTTAGAAAGGAGTAACATTACTTATGAATACAAAAATAATGAGGCGCTTTGTCGTCTTAATGATGCTTTTAGTATGTCTTGGTTGGTTTTCGTTTATTGATACCGGAAACCAGGTTGCTGCTGCTCCGTGCTGCTCAGAATGTCCGGGAGGCGGCGACCCGACCGAGATGGGAAATGATTGCGCCGTTCAGTGCGGAGCGTCGTCAGGCACTTGCTATGACAATTGTATTTGGTACGCGCACAGCTGCTATAGAGTCTGTGTTTTCTGTTAGTTAGGCTGCGGCAATTGTCGAGCGGGTTATTATGACACTGATGGTTTAACATTTGTTTGGTCAGGTTAATGCCTTACTTGTCCATAAATGAAGTCCGTCAATGATTTTGGGAGCCGCTGTTTGACGGGCTCGCGTCCATCGAACAGCGGCAATTACTGCCCGAAAAGCACCTCTCTTGAAATAATTCCAAAATCTTTAAAAAAGCATATATCGCTATTTAAATTACTGTTTGGTTTTAAACTCCGATGTAAAAAAATTTTTAAGGCTTTGATTAAGTCATTGGCGCAAACTAAAACCAATAGGTTAAGACTTGCCAAAGAAGCCGTCCTTCGCCTCCAAAATTGCCGCGACGATTGCCAAACAGGTTTTCTGTTGCGAGCGGCGAAAAGGACTTAAGCGTTTTGACCAAAATCGGATATTGTTTTTCTAAGTTCATCATTCGCCTCCGAAAAGATAAGGTATTTATTGCAGAATTACTTATAACGCAAATGATGAACTTCTTCTATTGCCACTAGAGCGGTTAAGGATTGAATTTATAGTAAAAAAGTCAGAACCATCTGCGGTAGCGGGTGGTTTAAGTTGAGCGAACCCGAACTTTTACCATAAACATTCAAGTTTTCTAAATTCAACCGCCACGTAGGCGCAGGCGGCTGCGGACCCGTATAAACAAACTTGAATTGCTCTAATTCAAAAATCTCTGCCGCGCGTGAAAGCGGTGAACGAGTTCTTCCAGAAATCCCTCGTAGGTGAAAGTTTGCAAATCGTAACTCGGCTTTATTTTATACATCAGCGGCAGCGCAACGCGCCAAGCCATCCAGAGCCTTTGTCTTTCGGTCAAATCCCAACGCCGACGCAAAAACGATTCGACCACTTCAATCTCGCTCTCGGTTACCGGGCTTAAATCCGCTTGAAAATCCGTTTTCTTCTGCACGCGGCGAAAGGCTGCGTCGCTGACCGGATTCGAGAAAGTTTCCTGAAAGGTCGGCGCTTCGTCGGCGCGCTCGCGGATGACGACCGTTCCGGCGAACATATCGCCGACGCGCTGGTCACGATTACTGAGGAAAATAGTTATCAAACCGATTGAATAAATCGGCAGAACAAATCCGGGAACGGCGTCGAAAATCCGCAGAAGATTTCTTGCCAGCGCTTCCCAGAGCGTAATCGGGCGACCGTCTTCGCGGATAACGCGCAGTTTCAAAAGTCTTTTTCCCGGCGTCTGCCCGTTCCAGAGCCATTCAAAAAAAACGAAATAGCCGGAAAAAAGCGCGAATAAAACTAAGATCAAAATCGCAATCGTCCATTTCGGCATCTCCTGCAAGACCGATTCAGCGGGCGCATCCTGAGTGTTGATTCCGGTCAAACTAAAAAATGCCCAGACAATAATGAATATCGAGAAATATTGAATAAAATGGTCAATCGCCACCGCCAGAAAACGATTGCCGATTGACGCCAGAGCGAAAGCGAGCGGCACTCGTTCGGGAGTTTCGATGATTAAGGTTTCTTCGGTTTCGATGATGGCTTGCGACATTTCAGATTATTCTACCGCTTATTTCTCTTTTGGCTTGTTTTATTTCTTCAACGAGAATTTTTTCGTCGGGCAAAATCAGCCGGTATTCCTTAGCTAAAACTTTATTCGGCAGCAGGTCGAGCGTGTAATGCGCCAGAGCCTCGTTATTTTGATCGCACAAAATCAAACCGACCGGTGGATTCTCGCCCTCTTCGCGCCAATGCTCATCCGCGTAATTCGTGTAGAGAATCATTTGCCCGATATCGGCGTGCGTAAGCCGTCCGAGCTTTAAATCAATTATCACCAGACAGCGAAGCCGCCGGTTGAATAAAACCAAATCAACCCGATACCATTCGTCGCCGATACGCAGCCGCACCTGCCTTCCGACAAAAGTAAAACCCGTGCCCATTTCAAGCAGAAAATCCTGCAAATGCGTGATGATCGCTTCTTCCAAATCCAGTTCGGAATACTCGTCTTTGAGATTAAGAAATTCCAAAACAAACGGGTCTTTGATTTCTTCATCCGGCGAAACAAAATCTTCGGCTTTCGCCTTTTCGCCTTTTTTGAGCATTGCGGCTTTGTTTTTGGAAAGCGCGGTGCGTTCATAAAACTGCGAGTTTATCTGCCGTTTAAGCTGCCGAACCGTCCAGCCGCCGCGCAAGGCTTCCGATTCATAAAATTCGCGCGCGTTTTCGTTTTTGCATGACAAAAGCAGAACGTAATGCGACCAAGGCAGAGGAAAATACTTAGCAATTTCAATTAAAGAAGATTTTCCATACGCTGTCTGGATAACGTTCGCAGTGTAAGCAGATTGTGCAGACACTGTCTGCACAATCTGCTTACTTTGGGATGGCAAGCTTTGAATATTAGAATATGTCAAATAGAATAAACGCATTTGAAAAAGATTCCGTCTACCAAGCCCGCGTCCGAACTTCTGAGTTAAATCTTGAGCAAGTTGATTAACAATTACCTTGCCATAATAATCAGCACGTTCTTCACCTTTTTGTTCGACTTCGACGATTCGCCGCCCGATTTCCCAATATGTCGCGGTCATAATTGCATTTATCGAACGCGCCGCCAGCCGCCGGGATTGTTCTAAAAGTTCGACAACATCAAATAAAATCTGATCGTAATTATTTTGAGGTTTGACTATTTCAGTTTTCTTTTTCGGCATTTCTATTTTCCTTTAACCTTTAAAAACCTGCGCTTCCCGACTTGCAGCAGAATTTCGTCCTTTAATTCAATCTCGGCGTTTGTATTCGAAACCTTCTCACTATTCAATTTCACGCCGCCTTGTTCAATCAATCGTTTAGCCTCTTTTTTCGACGAAGCGAGATTCGTTTCGGTTAAAAGCTCCGCCAGATTCCAGGTTTGCGAGGCGACCGACATTTCTTCAATCTCATCGGGAATCTCTTTTCTGACAAAACGCGCCACAAAATCTTCTTCGGCTTCCCGCGCCGCGTCCGCCGAATGAAAATCTTTTATGACGATCTTGGCGAGATTCACTTTTAGATTCCGCGGATTTTCGCCGCTCGCTTTCATTTGCTCGATTTCCGACGGCGACAAATCGGTTAAAAGCTCGTAGTATCGCCACATCAAATCGTCGGAGATAGACATGATTTTACCGAACATCTCACCCGGCGCTTCGGTAATTCCGATATAGTTTCCCAGAGATTTCGACATTTTATCCACGCCGTCCGTTCCTTCGAGCAGCGGCGTGGTGATTAAAACCTGCGGCTCCTGGTCGTATTCTCTTTGCAGATTTCTGCCGACGAGCAAATTAAACTTTTGATCGGTTCCGCCGAGTTCGACATCAGCTTCCAAAGCGACCGAATCAAATCCCTGCACGAGCGGGTAAAGAAGCTCGTGCAAAGCAATCGGTTTTTCTTCCGCCATTCTTTTCTCGAAATCGTCGCGTTCGAGAATCTGCGC